>NZ_DAIOEU010000034.1:0-51980 GCF_036746095.1 Dyella sp. | reverse complement strand
CTTCCTTGACATGGAAGGGGTCACAAGTTCGATCCTTGTACCGCCCACCATCTTCTAAGCCAGTATTTTCAAGGTGTTGCGTCAACACTTGGAAATCGGGCTTTTTCCTTACTGACCCCGGTATGACCCCGGCTAATTTGGGTACAAGCGCGGCAAGCTCCTGCATCATCGTTTCCAGCGCCGTCGCCGCTTTCCCTAAATAATCCGGATCGAACTTGGCGTAGATCTCCGAAGTGCCGGCGCGCTTGTGGCCGATCTGGCCCGAGACTTCCCATGAAGGCACGCCACGGCGCCTCATCTCGGTGGCCACCGTATGCCGGATCACCTTTGGCGCGAACCATCCGGGCAGCCCTGCCGCATTCCTGAGTTTCCTCCAGCTCGTCTTGACCGACTTCACCTGTTTGCCGCGCCAGTGGACATACGTCCCGGTGGGGTTCTCCGCTTTTAGAACGACTTCCAATGTCGGAATCAATGGCACCACTGGGCGATATTTCTTCGTCTGCTTGCGACCTGGCGGATTAAGCTGAATCAGCTTCGCCTGAAAGTCGACTTGCTGTGGTGTCAGGTCTCGAGCGGCATCGCCGCGGCAATCTGTGCAGAGGCGAATGATGCAGTACAGCCAGATATGCGAGGACGTTTCAGGGATGGCATTTAGAAAGGTCGCCATCTGTTGAAGTTGGCTGATGTGCGGGTAGGGATCACCGATCGGCGGAAGCTCGATAAAGGGCACCTTGGTGATTTCCTGATTTTTCCATGCACGATTAAGCGCCGCTTTTCCATGGGCTACATAGCGCCGTGCGGTCTGCTCGCTAAGCGCTTTGCCCAAAACAAGCCATGAAAGAAAGTCCTCCTGTTTGGAGAGGGTGAGGTCCGAGACGACCGCATCGTTGCCGAAATATTCCTTCCACAGTGCATTGGCTCGTTTCGCTGGATCCTTGCTGGCAAGTGCTTCGCCGCGTTTACGCATGTAGCGGTCAAGAACGATAGCAATCGTTATTTCTTCTGGCGCCACGTTCTTGATTGTGGCCTCGGACAGGATGATATCCCTGGCTTTTACTCGGGCTTCTCCAATATCCGAAGTGCCCGTAGAGCGGCGTTGTTTTTCACCGTTGCTCCGCCACTCGAGATACCACTTGTCTGATCCTGTGCGTTTGACAAGGGCATATTCGTCGGTGATACGTATGCGTGGCATTCCTGTCTCTCTAGATATTGGGCAATGATGGCTTCGGTGTAGAAGGCGCGGCGCCCGATGGTGATGTGGCCTATCTGCCTAGCCTTTCTGTAGCGCGCAAGGGTTATCTTGGAGAGTTTCAGCTTCTCCGCGGCCTCTTCTTCCGTGAATAGCTCGGGTAACTTCTCAGCTGCGCCCATGTTTCATCTCCAATCGCTTGAACTCGATCACCCACACCCAGGAGTTTGCATCCCAGCTGCCGGCGCCGTTGAGCAATTCCCAAAGGGCTGCGAAGGCCGCGCGCGCAGTTTCACGCATCATGGGGCCCGGCGTGCCCTTACGGTCGTATCCGAACACCGACCCGGGCGAAAGTTTGAATTCGTGCATGCTCTCGGCCCGCGCGTCGGCTTCGCTGATGTCCTGCAGCCTCTCCACGCGCACGCCGGCCACTTCCAGCGTGATGCGGCTGGCCCAGCGGGGCATGTGGATGGAAGGACGCCATGGCGTTGGACCGTCGGCACCTTCCCAGTCAGGTTCGCCATCAGCGCGGTAGTACATGTTTTCCAACATCTCCGCGCGTTGCTCCTCGAGCGGAATTGCAACGCGCTGGCCGTCTACCTCTCGCCAATGGCAGGTAATGGGTTCACCGTCCGGATACGTCGAGTCGTCGCAATAGAAGGTTTCGCGCACCCATAGCCGATCACCAGGCTGGCCATAAGGGCAAGGGAAGAGCACGTTGCCTTCTTCATCTCCCCACTTGCCATCGTCGCAGTCGACAACGAACGATAGGGCAGCCGCTTGGGCTGGTTTACACACTCGGCGCGTCTGCGTCTTGCGGCCTTCTAGGATCGCCCTCACCATGGAGCCGGAGAACAGGATGGGGAGTTCACGCATGAGCGTAGATCCGGGATTTTGGGATTGGAAGATCGGCGACGTTGCCACCTGGGCTGCGGCGGTCGGATCGGTACTCGCGGCAGTCGCCGCGTTCAGGGCGGCGCGCGATGCGTTGCGCATATCGAACGAAACGGCTCAGCGAGAATCCATTCGCTTTGCCCGGCGAGCTGAAGTTAATGCTGCCCATATCTTTACGGAGCTGGCATTGGTATATGAGTTTTCTAAGTTCATTCTTCCGCTCGCGAGCGCCCTCGCTAGCAGGAAGCTCGGAGAAGATGCGACGATTTCCCACGCCAAGCGCATCGCTGAGCTGGCGAAAGAGTGGGAAGCGCTCGTTGCGCGAGTAGATATACCTAGCCTGAGAGAGCTTCCAGACGAGTGTGCTCCAGACACTGCCGGTGCGATTAGCTCCGTTCGCTATGTCTGTTACCTGATCACCTTGATGTACGACGAATGGTGTAAAAAGAAGGATCTCGACAATCTCACTAAAACCGCGGAGGAGGTTATGAAGCGCTGTTACGAAATCCAACAGAACTTTCGGCCTTATGCCGCTTATGCCAAGCGGGTGTTTAAGGCGGAAATTGATGTTTGATCGATCAATCATGTAATAGCTCCGGGAATGCGTTCACGCGGCTCCTATTGCGATAATGGCCCTATGGCCACCCAATCGAAGTCCAACCCCTACCGAGGCCTGTCTCGCAGGACCCTCTACGACGCTGCGCAGAAGCGTGCTGGCGAGCTGATGCAGCCAGGCCCGAAACGTACGGCCAAGGAACGCGCGGCCCTGGCGCTCGATACGGCACACCTGCTGCTGGTGTTGGCCGGGCACGTCGATACCAAGGAGTTCGCCTCGCAGAGCCCGCGGAAGTCCATAAGGGAAGGCAAGCCGCTGGCAGAGGCGTTCGCCGAACTCCACAGCAAGCTGGCCAGCAGCACGCGTTATGCCGTGTTCGTTGACGCCGCTGACGCGGCGCTGGGCGAAGAACGGCAGCGCTCGGTTGCCGACAGCGCTATGGTGCATAGCCTCTACCATGCGGCCGTAGCGTCCGATGAGGGCCTTGTGGACGCACTGGCCAAGCTGCAGGAGCTGCACGAGCGGCGGCGGCGCAAGCGGTAGCTTAGTCACTGGCTTCATCCTCCATCGGTGCGCTCGGCTCCGTCATTTCAACGTAGGCCGACATAATCAAGAGAAATAGATGCTCAGAGCCGCGCTTCTGCGCTTCTTCGCCGAGCTGCATGGCTGCTTCGAGATGGCTTATTTGTTTGGCCTTGGCAACCTGTTCAATCGTGGTGCGCCATTCCGCCATCTTTGCCGGGTACTGCTCACCCCACAGGAACTGCATCGCTTTGCGGATGCGATACAGCTCGGCGGTGATGCCGATGGCCTTTTCTTCCTTGCTCATGCTGTTGCTCCAAGAGGAAGGCCAGGCTGGATGGCTGCAATGCGCCGCTCGGCGATCGCTACGTGCTCCGGCTTGAGTTCGATTCCAACAATGCTGAAGCCCTCAGCTACGGCCCCACGGCCGGTGCTTCCACTTCCCAAGAATGGATCGTGGACGACGCCACCTCGAGGTGTGACCAGGCGGCACAGCCAGCGCATCAGATTGGTAGGTTTTACGGTGGGGTGGTTATTGCGAACAGGTCCAGGTGCACCATCGTTGCGCTGCGTCAAGTGCTGGCCACTGGTGTTACTGACCATGCCACCTTGCTGGAGAGGAAGGTCGTCGCAGCCATCGTCACGGTCGGCACGAGTCGCCTTGGCGCAGTAGAAGAAGCGTGCGGCGGACTTGTCCGACTCAATGCGAGGTTCGGCTGACTCGCGTCTGCCGATAAAGCCGCCGTACATGACGGAATCGGAGAACCCGTTGGTAGTCGGCTCATCACCATGCACCTTGCACTGTTGGCCCGGCGCATCCGGAAATGCCTCAAGCACCTCCTCGCTACCGTCATGGATCACGTTGGCTGGCCAGCGACCAAGCGCCTGGGCTTGGGCAACTTTCCTCGCTGTGCGAGCCGCATGCTCCGCGCGTCTCGATTCGTCGTGCATCCAAGGACGATCCCACTCGGGACCGCCGCAAGTGCTCGACATGTCCGTTGGCCCATTCAGTCGCCCACCGCCAAGCTTGTCGTCCGTCGGCACCCGGCACGCATCTATATTCAGCGCGCCTGTG
Organism: Dyella sp.; assembly: GCF_036746095.1. Taxonomy (NCBI): domain Bacteria; kingdom Pseudomonadati; phylum Pseudomonadota; class Gammaproteobacteria; order Lysobacterales; family Rhodanobacteraceae; genus Dyella; species Dyella sp. Next base: position 47,744 of record NZ_DAIOEU010000034.1, on the reverse strand, counting down.
CCATGCTGAAGGACGGTCGCCGCGACCGTGCCGATGAGCGGCTTGCGAGCCAGGATGATCGGCTCCCATGCTGGCTTGAGGGCTGTTCCCCATCCTTCCCAGTCGCCATCAAGGTTCTTCGACTTCGGAAAGCCAGATCCATACATCCACATCAGCGTGTCACGGATTTCCCAGCCGGCATCCTCGATCGCGCACATCATTCGATGGAAGGTGCGTGTACCGCCAAACGCCAACAGATGCGCCCCAGGCTTCGCTGCGCGCAAAGCCGCACGCCACGTCTCCGGATCGAACGCAACGCCGCTGCTATCCCATTCCTTGCCCATGAAACCCAACTCGTAGGGTGGGTCTGTGACGATGGAGTCCGCCCAAGCCTCCGGCAGCGTGCGCAGCACATCGCGGCAGTCGCCCACGTGGATGGTCACACTCATGCTGCTATCCCCGGCGGCTGCAGACTGCCCGAGCTGCGTGCTACGGTTTGCAGCAATTCAGGTGCTGGGGGACGACGGTGAACTGGCTTCGACGGATGCGCGGCCGCACAGGGCTGGTTGTAGGGTGGATTGGCGCCGTATTGCTTGGATACTGGGCTGGGTGGGCGACATTTCGCCTTCCCGTGTACGCGTGTGGTCCGTTCAATAGCGATCGTTTCGCGCTTTGGGCAGCTGCTATAGCTGGTAGCGCGGCGGCTGGTGCGACGTATTACGCCGCGCGGATCGCGCTCAGCGGCGGCAAGGAGGCAATTGAGAATGAACGCAGCCTCAGAGATCAAGAGGCGCAACAAGTTGAGGAGGAACGGAAGCGTAAAGCTGCCAATGTCGCCCACCTCATTGTTCCGTCCCTTTACGAACTCGCATTCGGCGTAGTGTTCTGGCATCGCCTTGCGGGAGACAGCCGGTTCACAACCAGCTTGGTTTCCAAGTATATGTTGTCGTTCAATCTCGACACCCTCAATGCCGCAGCCGAGAAGGTAGATCTTCTTGACGCAGTGGCGGCGCGGAATTTCTCCATCATTCTTGGCCTTGCGCGCAACCTGCACGATCAAATGGCTGCGCTGCAGCCTGAAATCGTGTTGCCCGACAACGCCCACATGACGATAGTTCGAGAAGGCATCGCGCGAGCGACCGCGGAGATGCGGGATAACGCGGTAAACGTATATCTCTTCTTCAAGCAACTTGCTGGAGACATGTCCCCAATGGAGTATCCTCGCGAGAGGGCTGAGCGTGAATACGAACGCCTCGCTGCGCAGTTCGAGACGTGAATTTTCTTTGTGCGTCGACGAGCTCATGCTGCAACCTCTGCAGCGGTAGGCGGACATACCCAGATGTACTTGTTGCGGCCAGCTCGGCCGGTGCGGCTGTCCATCCCGCTGCGGCTGTAGCCGGCGCGCCGCCACCCATCGAAGCGGTAGGTGTTGCCGGTGTGCAGGTCGGCGTCCTGGTAGCTTATGGCCGCCGCCACGCCCAGCCCGGGAAACACCAGTTCGCGCCACAGCCGAAGCACAACCCGGCACGCCCACCGATCGCTGGCGCACAGGCGACTCAGCTCGATGGCGTTCGCTCGGGTGAGGTGAGATAAACCGCCACCCACACGCTCACGGATGAGGCTGGAAGTGCATGCGAGGCCAACAGGTTTCCCATGCACAAGCAACGCGTGACAGTGCAACGCAGCGCTGTTGCCGCGTTCCGGCCCCATGGGGTGCTGCCACACCTGGAGCAACTGGTTTGCCTCGGTCAGGTTGATGGTGTCGAAGGCGGCGAGCGGGAACATCACGCGTCCTCCATCAGCGCGCGGAATAGCGAGGCGGCGGTGCGGCATGGCACGGCGTTACCGATTTGCTTCGTGATCTCTGTGCTGTTGCCAGCGAAGTCATAGACCTCTTCGCCATCGTCGAACGACATGGCGCGCGCGAGCTCTCGGTAATTGAGCATCCGGTAGAGGATGTCGATGCGAAACGTCTGTGTCGCGGGTTGAGCAATAGCAAGTTCGCCACGGTTGGCGCCGGTGATTGTCCGCAGGGGATCGTCCACGCTGTAGACGCGCCCCTCGCCGTGGTGCGTCAGCGGAAACACAAAAGGCTCGGCCAGTTGAATGTGCCCGTGCGCGGTTACTGTGGGCAGCGGATCAGTGAGTGCATGCGTACGCGGCGTCTGGCCTTCACGCTCTCCAAAGTTCGGTACCAGGAATGGCTGCGCAAGACCCGCGTTCTGCTTGCTCACGATCGTGTGCACCGGCTCATCGGTACTGCGCACACCATTGGCGCCGCTGCCCGTTTGGTCCGTGCGGATGATCACTGGCTCAGCCAAACCGAAGCGTGGCTTGGTCGTCACTGCGGGTACCGGCTGGTCAACGCTCAGCGCCGTGAGACCACTACCACCGCCGTAATAGGGCGCCAGGATCGGATCGGCCAAGTAGCCAGCGCCGCGTGTGGTTGCGGTGGGCATGGGGTGATCAATGCCCTGTGCGTCACGGTTCTGGAAGCCGTTGCGTGACACGATCAATGGCTGGATCAGTTGCGGCCGCGCGTTGCCCGGGCGCTTCTCCGAGCAGGCACCTCCGGTGGTGATTGTCGGTACCGGGTCGGCAACCGCCTTGGCCGTGCCGTTGACGCCCATCAGCAGCGGCGTCACGAAGTGCGGCGCCGCCCCGTTTCCGCCGCCAACGATGGTCGGCACCGGCTCGGAAACGTCTCGCGCGGCACCACCGCTGGCGGTCGCCATCACAACGCCGACATGCGTGCCGCCGGCAGAAATGGTCGGGACCGGATCTTCTATAGTGCGCGCCGAGCGTTCGACCTGGTCGTCCGACGTTCCACGAAACTGGGCGAGCATCGGATCAACCTCACTCGCGGCAACGTCGAGCACAGGGGGGCGCCCGTCGAGTAGCGCCTGCAAGGCGTCGATGTAGGGCTTCGGCCAGTTGTAACGCTGCGCACCGGCGAGGATGCGGCGCAACGTATTCGGTACCAACGGCTTCTTGCGGGTGAAGATCGACTTGCCCGGCTGGTCCCAGTCGATGATTTCGATGGCGCCACGCCATTGCTTGCGTGAGCCGAGCAGGTCGGTGGTTGCCTTGCGGGCATGGGTTGGCTCAGGCCAGCGCAGACGCTTGCCATCGCTGCGGCCGATCAGGAAAAAGCGCTGGCGCGTGGTGGCATCGCCGAAATCGGCACAGCAGAGGTCGCGCCAATCGATCCGGAAGCCGATAGACCGCAACGCTTCGCTCCAGGCGCGGAAGTATTCGCTTTTGCGAGAACGTATCGGGCGGCCGGTGGTGAGACTGCACGGCCCCCAGTCGACAAACTCAGGCACGTTCTCGATCAGGAGGCGCTTCACGCGCAACTCGGTACACCAGCGCACGACGTGCCAGGGATCCATGCGCTGCTGATCGGAGACGGGCTTACCGCCACGGGCGCGGCTGTGATACGTGCACGTAGGCGAAGCGATCAGTGCGTCTAGGTAGCCCTCCGGTACAAGCTCAATCGGTCTAGCGCTTTCCAGATCGGCGCAATGATGGCGGAAGCCGGGGTAATTGCGGCTGTGCGTTTCGATAGCGGTGGGCCAATGGTTGACCGAGACCACCTCCAGCTGCACCCCCATCTTCTTGGCAGCGCGCATGGCGCCAGTGATCGTGCCACCCGCGCCACACCACAGATCAGCGATCAGTTTCTTGCGCGTCTTGGCACGAATGCCGATATTGGAGCCGTCTGCCATGACTCAACTCAATCCTGATTCAACCGTTGCAGGCACCGAATCGTCGTGTCATCCGGCACGTCAACTTCCAGCGCGAATTCGAAGGGGCGATCGGGGTTTGGCTTGATGCGCATGGGCCACGCCGGCAACGGCAAGTCATCCCCGGATTCATCGTGCGGTGCTACGCCCACAAGCCAGCCGTTTGCATGAGAGGGGCAGTACTGACCGAACACGATCAGGCTGCAGTGCTCGCTGGCAGATTCCACCAACCACTCGATAGGGTTGCCGCTGGCGCAGTTGTCGAAATCGTCGCCGCCAGGCGTCACTTCGCCAAAGGTGTCGTCGCTGTAGCCGCCGAAAATTAGAGTTTTCATGTTTGGTGTCCGATCTTCGTTCATTGATGCGCTACCTTTTCGGCGCGCTTGTTGGTGGAGAACCCGCATTGCTCGCAGGCCTGTCCAAAGTCGGTTTCCTGGAGAAGGCCATGACCGTTGGGGCACAGTCCGCTGCGAATCTTGAAATCGCTTTCTACGAATCGGCGGGCGTCATCGTCGGTTCCGCCGAGCACGTGGATCCGTGAGATGTCGATGCGCTCGATCATCGATCACGCCTCAGTGCTGGCCGCAAGCTTGTCGCGCAGGCGGAAGCCCAGCAGCATCCACACTTTCTCGGCCGCGTTCTCGAACGCGATCTTGCGGCCGATTTCTGCGTTGAAGTTCTCCGGGCTGGCGCAGGCGCTTTCGCCGGTGACAGTGAATCCGTTGCGCAGAATCAGCACGCAGAAGGTGAGAAGGCCAAGTTCTGGCGGTATGGGGCGGATCTGCGCGGCGTTGATGGTGACGCCATTGGCGAACGCGCCATCTTCCAGCATCTTTGCATCGCCCTGGGCGGCGGTGAAAAAGTGCGTGCTGACGATTTCGGCTTCGATCTCCGCGAGCGTTACGCGCGGGGCCGTGAGACCTTTGGCCTGAATGTCCTGTTCGATCGTGTCGATTTTCATGGGTGGGTCCTTTTTGAAAAATCGTTCTTGCGCATTCGACGTCATGCCGCTTTGAGCGGGGCTGTGTGATGGTCCGCAGCGGCGATCAGCGAACGCTGCATGGCGGCGCACATGGCGGGGAAGGCGTTGGCGGGATAGAGCTTTGCGGCGCGCTCCATGCCGACGGGGGCGAAGCCCAGCTTGGCCAGGCCTTCGGCGGTGATCGCAAGCGGGGCGATCAGCGTGTTGATATCGCCGAGCCGCAAGGTAGAGGTGGGTGGTTTTGCTATGACCCTTCCCGGTTCTCCAGCCGCCCGAAGCTCCCCGGTGTAGTCGCCCATGCCTCCGCCGGCAGGGAGCGACGCCTGCTCGGGTTCGATGGCTCTCGTCGTGGTGTCATTCTGCTGCGCACTTTGTTGACGTGCGGCTTTCTCGGCGCGCACTTGTTCACGTTGTGCGTCCAGCTTGGCCTGCTCGTGCTGCCGATGTTCGGTGATGCGCGCCGCGATTAAGTTGCGCAAGTCTTCCGGTGCCTTCGTCGTGCACAGCTGCACGCGATCAGGGAACAGACTGGCGTAGGTCGACTGGTCGGCAAGGATGGCAACGTTGGTTCGTACCCGCTCGGCCATCTGGTTGGCGGTGATCTTGACGTTGGCCACCGCGGCATTTATGGCTTCCTGCATGTTGGCAATGGAGCGCTTGCCCTTGATGGCAGCGCCCATCTCATGCGCCAGGCCATCGGGAGCGCGAAGCGCACATTCGCCGAGCGTTGCATTGAGGGTGTTGTAGTGGTCAAGCACGGCCAGACGCCCGGCATCTACGATTTCGCCGCGGCGCGCTTCCTTGCGGTCTTTCACCAGCTTGTCCAACTCCAGCCGAATGCGGCGCGTTTCTGCAGATACGTCGTCGATGGTGCGAAACACGGCTTCAATGTCAGCGGTTTGGCTAAGCGCGTGAGCTTTGGCGGCTTCCAGCTTGTCTTCGACCGTCTTGGCCCATTTCACCGTCTGTTCGGCATCGGCGAAGTCTTCATCGGTTTGAAGGTCGCGGTTGATGCCATCCAGCACGGCCATGGCGTGCGCCTTGAAGTCGGCCAGATTGCTGGCGGTGACCATGCCGGTGACTTCAATGCGCAGGGCTGGCAGCGTTTCGGGCGCGCGGCCGATGGGCAGCGGGGCTGCGGAAGGTTCTGGCTGGTAGACGGCTACATCGGCAGCGAATTGGTCCCAGCCGGCAATGATTCGGTCACGCAGACCCAAGTCGGGGTAGTACCAGCAGTGATGCTCTTCGATGAGGTGATCGCCTTCCCACTTCGATGCCATGAAGAGCACGCGCTGTGCGCTGGATACCAGGCACTGATGCTCCATCTGGATGCGATAGAGTTCTGGCAGCAACTGACCAGCGTGCCGTTCTCGGTGCTCGGGCGCGACGGCTTCGATCTCGACGAAAGCGGCACGTAGTGCTTCGTTGAGGGACTTGTGCTCGAAAGCGGTGTCTTCGAGCAGCGTCAGGCCATCGAACGACGCGGAATAGCGCTCTTCCTCGCCCACGCACGGATACAGATCTTCGCCAACGATGCTTTCGGCGATCGCACGGGCCTTGGCTTCGTAGTCGTGACCGGCATCAAGGATGCGCTCCTGCACGTAATCGCTGAACTCACGCTGGAGGCCACTGGCAACCTCCCTCAGCAGCTCCGTGCGTTTCTTGTTGTTGGACGCGCCAAGCATGGCTGGGGCGTCGCTGGCGTTGAAGTGGGTGGCACGGTGTGCGTGCCACTCCGGCGTACCTTGAACGAGGTTGAGGACCTTCATGGGGCGGCACTCCCATTCGCCCACGATGCGATTTCTGCCATCTGCGCATCGGTAAGCAGTTCTTTGGTCTGGATCATGGCGATCAGATCATTGACGGCCTTGCCACCTTCGATGGCCTTGCGCCATGCATCCTTCTTTTTGGCGAATGATTCTTCGCTGCACGTCGGCAGCGTTTTCAAATCAGCGCCCTTGGTTTGTTCGGCTTTGTTCTCCATGACACTCTTCCACGAGGATTCACCGTCGCGGATCGCGCCGTAGATGCCCCGGAGGTTGACCAGCTCTGCCGGCGAACAGGTATCCAAGGTGTGACCCAGGAATTCGGCCAAGTCAGTGGCCTTGACGCCGATTTCTCCGAAGGCATCGGCGATGCGTTTGCGTTCGGCGTTGGGATCGCGTGCGGCTTCGTCCAGGCGGATCGATTTGATGATGCTTTCGGCTTCGTCCTGCAGGTCGCCTGGAATGATGCGCAAGCCCAGGGTACGGATTGCCTTGGAAATTTGCGCGGCGCGCTTGTTCAGCAGATCATCGTCGGTGGCAGGCACCGTATACACCGGTTTGTTATAGCTGTTCTTGCGCACGCTAATGTAGGTGCCGTCGTCGGAGGGTTTCGACCGTTCGACGGTTTTGGTGACGCGTACATCGAGCGGATAGGTGAGGTTGGATTCCAGGTCGGTGACGGAGACACGGTGAATTTCCTTCACGTCGTCCTCGAAGACCATACTGGTCTCCACCAGCACGTTGGTCATGCAGCGCAGCGCGACTTCCACGAAGCGGATGCCCAAGCCCTCCACGCCATTGCCGATGGGTTTGCGGTAGTAGGCGCTTTTGTTATTGGCGAAGCTGGGGCGCTTGCATTCTTTCAGCAGATCCTGGCGCACTTGATCCCACTGGCGTGGGCGGCGCAATGCCATCACGTAACGCGCTTCGACCATGGCCTTTGCTTGCGCAGCCACAGCGGTGGAAGATGTTTCAGGGATTGCAAGAGTGGTGTTGGTGCCGTCGAACTCCTGTCGAACGGCGAGGGCTTGAGCGGAGGAATTCATCGAATGGGTCTCCTAGCGCTTTAAGCGGCCGTTGCCGGCAATACATCGACCCGCCGATACGGGTACTTATCCGCATGCGGTTTGATGTGATCGCGGAAGTGTTTGCCCAGCGACTCGGCAGCCCTGAACGCTGCGAAGTCTTCGGATGAGAACCCGCTGTAGTGATAGAGCGAACCCGGAGTTTTGTCGCTGCCATAGCCTTTGAAAAAGCGGATCGCGAGCGTATTCGTCGTGGGATCGTGGCCGATGCTGTGAATCTGCGACGATTGAACGTCGAGCATGTCTATGCGGGGCGCGCTTTCCTTTGTGGCACTCATGCTTGAATCCTTTGCCGGCTGTCCGGCCGGCTCGGTGTTGTATGGGTGACGTAGCGAAACGGTGCTGTCGCTATTTGCCGGGTTCGAAGGTGCCAATGGTCAGCGTGGCGCTATCACCAAGCTGATCGCCAAGCACTTGCTTGAACTCGTGTGCGATGTCTTCCTGTACCTGTTCTTTCTGCAACCAGCGCAGCACGAGTGCAGGCTTGTCGCCGCCCGTCAGCACGGAGAGCTTCAGGGTGAAGGTGCGTTCGCTGAGGCTGTCGTAGGGTGTGGTGACAAGAAAGAACGCGGTGGGCAATGCGTCGGAGCTGGAGGCTTCGACTTCTTCCAGCGCACCGCGACTCGCGGTGAAGTCACCTTTGACATGGGTTTCTTCGGCCTTGGTGGTGATCTTCAGTTTGCGAATAGCCGTGATGGCGCGGGCCAGGGAGTTGTTGCCATCGGCAAACTCCACATTCAGTACGTGATGCCAGTCTTCCAGCCAGTCGATCAAGTCGGCCTGGCTGAAGCGTCTGCCATTGGCTTGGGTGAGCGCCAGATAGGCAGCCGTCGGCTGCATGGACAGCGTTGCGCGCCAGTCGGCATGTCCCGGAAACTCTTCATCACCAAGGTTGAAAAACACCGTGGCAGCCATGCGGTCAACATCGACGAATCCGGGGTAGATTCCTGCGGTCTGCGCTTTGACGTAGCTGGCAAAGTCCAGCAGCGAATTGGTTTTAAGCGAGCCGCGGAAGCGTTGCCGAGATCCCTGGTAGGGCTCCAGCGATTCGAGGTGTTCGTCTTTGGCCAGGGTAATCAGGTCTGCCTGATCGGCACGAAAGCGACGTGCGCCGGCCGCGGTGACGGCAGTGTCCTGAATGAGCTTGATATCGTCCATGGCGCTCAGCCCTCCGCCTTCTTGGGAGCACCTTTGAACATGCTCTCTTGTTTATCAGGGAACACGCTTAACACGCCGCCGGTACCGACGTAGACGGGAGTCTCCGTGGCGTTTTCTTCAGTGACCTTGCCGTTTGGTGTTGGCTTGGTCATCTTGATGGCGTGCTTGATGTGCACTTGGTTGCTGGTGCCGATCTGCTTGAGATCGAAGGTGAGCGTTACCTTGCCCGGCTTGCCGGTGGTCACCGACCCAAGTGCCACATCGGCAAGGCTGCGCGTGACCTGGTTGATAAAGATGCCGGCGTCCAATTCGCCGAACAGGTCGTATAGCTGGTTTTGTTTCATGGGTTGCTCCATGGTGGGGCGGCTCAGTGGCGAGCCATCAGGGATTGGGTGAGGTGCCAGCCGCGGCAGAGTGGGGACAGGGGGAGGGAGATTCCTCTGCCGCAGCTGGCGAAACGGTGGAATGCATGCGTGCGCGTTCGAGCAATGCTTTGCGCTCGTGAAATCGCGTGGAGCCTTCGCCTTCCATGTGTGCACGCTGGATGTCGCCCATGGCTTGGAGTAGATGTTCGCCATGCAGGTGCGAGAGTGTGATCAGGATGATGTCGTGCGCTTTGCGCAGTTCTTCCACCAGTTCATCCTGAAGCGTTGCGGTGCAGGGTGCTGGTGTGTTCACGCGCACACCTGGTGCGTGTTCTGACGGAGTTGCGCGTAGCTGTCGGCGATGATGCGCGCTGGGCTTCGCTGGCCAGCGTTGTAAGTGTTGCGCGCATGACCTGCCGCTTGCTGGGCGGCGTCGATGGAGTAGCCCATGCGCTTGGCGGCAATCAGCGTGGCTTCGAAAACACCGGCGGCTTTGGCGGCGTTTGTGGCATGCAGTTGAATGACATTGCTCACGGGGCGATCTCCTTTCGATGGATGAAGGACGTCGAGGGGTGTCATGCGGCGTTGTCCCAGACGTAGGCGGCGAAGTCGTTGGCTGCCTGTTTCTGCGCGCGATCCATCCACCGTTGAAGTGGCGTCGTGCCGGCGCGCTTGGTGTGTGCCCAGGTTTCAAACTTGACTTCGAGTGCGTCCAACTGCGTGACGATCCAGTCCAGGCGCCGAGTGTCGGAAGGGAGGTCATTACGCTGGGGCAAGCCGCGAACCATCAGGTGCGATAGCAGCGTGGCAATGTCGGCGCCGGTGTCGGCCAGGAAGTCGTTGATCTGCTCGCTGTCTTCGAGCATGGCTTCCAGGGCGGCGGTTTCGGCTTCGGCGTCGCGGGTGGCTAGATCATCGTGATGCTGGCGTTGACGGTCAGCGTAGTCGACGAAGCAGGGGATGGTGTTCATGCTCATGCCTGCTTGCCTTCCGTGCTGATTGCGAGCAGCGAGGCAGTGCGGTCTTCCTGATCGAGCACGCTATGGAGTGTTACGGCCACTTTGTCAGCCAGCGCGGCATATACGTTGCTGCGGCTCATACCTTGATGCAGGGCTTGCACGGCGGTGCGGCGATGAAAGGGTTGGCTGAGAAACACCGCGGCGAGTGCCGGATCGATATCGCGGATCAGTGCGGCGGCATTGGCGATGGAGTTCATGCTCATCTTCCTTGCCGGTGGTGACCGGCGATGAGCAAATATTACGGAATACCGTTTACCAATGTCAACGGTATTCCGTAATTAATTTTAGAACGATAGAGTGTAGAAAATGGATGGCCTAAAAAAAGCCCGCACGTGGCGGGCTTGAGACGGAACAGAAAAAGGTGCTTTAGTCGATCCAGCCGGCAATCCAGCGGATACGGCCAGCAATCTCAAGCCTTCGCGACGGGTCGAGACGCTTGGGTTTACGCCACCTTGGGTCGGTGCCGTTATCGCTCTTCGCATACCACATGCCGTCCAGCTCCATCAGTCGCTTGGCAAACAACTCACCATCATAGGTGATCACGAAGAGGCCACCATCACGCGGTTGGGTGTCGCTGGTGTCGAACAGGATGGCATCACCGTCTTTGATGGTAGGCTCCATGGAATCGCCCTTGCCATAGACAACGGCCAAATTCTTCGCGTTGAGATGTTTTCGGCGCAGGCTCTCGGAGCGGAATTTCAGTTTGTGGGTTTCGGCGTATTCGTCTGGCACGGCGCCGTCGCCCAAGGCTGCAGCCTGCTTGACGCCCAGAATGTCCGACCATCCTTCCTCGCGGTTTTCTTCCTCTTCGCTTTCCATGGGACCTCTACCGGTCTCCAGCCAATCAACGCGAACTTTCAGGCGCCTGGCGATTTTGTAGAGCGCAGTGGTCGAGTTTGATTCGCCATATTCCAGGTCAGACAGGGTGGAATAGGCAATGCCGGCATAGGTGGCAAGCTCCTTCCTTGAGACCTTGCCTGCCGGGCCATGCTCGCGGGCGAATTTGATACGGTCACCGATTGTATTCATGGGGTGAAATTGCAACGGAAATCCGTCACGGAATGCCGTTGACTTCTTGTTACGGAATACCGTATGTTGAGCGGTATGAAAACTTGGTCCTCCCTTATCGCTGATCTGAAGAGCCTCGGCATGACCTATGCCGAGATTGCCGAGCAAACCGGTTGTCCGTCGCCATCGACCATTGGTGACCTTGCCTCGGGCCGAAGCAAATCCCCTCGAGGGAACCTCGCTATCAGGCTTCATGAGCTGCACCTCTTGAGGTGCGGAAAGTCTGGCGATGAGTCGAAGCTGGCGAAAGTGGGTGCGGAGACTGAGCGAAAGGTGGCGTGATGTGTGTCCATCCAAAAAATTTTGCCGGCCACGGCTGATAAGCACCGATAAGACTTCGTATCAGGCATTTCCATGCAACAGCTTTCCCTCAGTTTTGAACCTGGCCTTGCGCAGCGTTACAGCAGCATTCGTGAATGTTTTGCGGCGTGTGTGTATCAACGTGGGCTTGGCCGGGTGGCGGCGGCGATTGATTGTCAGCCGTCCAATCTCAGCTCGATGCTCAGTGGCGATCGCAACTTGGATCCGGCTTTGATCGAGAAGTACATGACCGAGTTCGGCGATCGCACGCCTGCGCTGTATTGGGCTGCGCGCCATCTGCAGGACCAGGCCACGCTGAAACAGCAAGCGCTGGCGGCTATCCCTGGCGTGGTGGAGCAACTGCAACGATTGATGCAGGAGGTGGCGTGATGGAAACGGTGTTGAATCCTGCGGTGCCGATCAAGTTGCCGCGATTCCAGTCGCGGGCAGATGGCGAATACCGGCTATGCCCGCGCTGTGCACAGCTAGGTTATGGCGTGGATAGTTATCACCCTGCCACACGGGAATTCTGGACGGTGCAGCATGGCCGCCTATGGTTTGGCCGGTGTCTGGCATGTGCCGGTGAGCTGAGCGCCCGCAAGCATGGGGTGGTGCCTGAAAAGGAGGCTGCATGAGCTGTGGGCATCTCTCTAGGGTGCAACACCTAGTGAATGTAAGTGGCGGTAAGGATTCGACCGCGACTTATCTGCTCGCCATGGAGTCAGGCCGTCCGTTTCGCGCTGTGTTCGCCGATACCGGTAACGAGCATGAGTTGACGATGGAATATGTTGCTCGCCTGCATGAGCGGACCGGTGGTCCCAAGGTGGAGGTGGTGCGTGCCGATTTCTCGCGCCAGCTTGCCAAGCACAAAGCCTACATCCTGGAAAGGTGGCCTCTAGAAGGCATTCCGGACCACATTGTGCAGGAAGCTGCCGCCTTACACGCGCCGACAGGGAATCCTTACTTAGACCTTTGCATCAGCAAGGGCCGATTTCCTTCCCGTATGGCTCAGTTCTGCACTGATGAATTGAAGACAATTCCGATCACATTCCAGGTCGTCGGCCCCATGCTGCGCCGCGGACCGGTTCTTCAATGGCTTGGCATTCGCGCAGCCGAAAGCCGGAATCGTGCAAAGCAGCCGCGCTTCAACCATCACGAAGCCGGTTCCATGCTGTGGCGACCGATCTTTCATTGGTCACTGGAAGATGTCTGGGCGATGCATCGCCGGCATGCCCTGAGGCCCAATCCCCTCTATGCGCTCGGCATGGGGCGAGTCGGGTGTATGCCCTGTATCAATTGCCGAAAGAATGAGCTGCAAGAGATTGCACGCCAGTTTCCCGATCATATCGATCGCATCGAGCAATGGGAGGCGATTGTTGCGGCGGCAAATAAGCGTCGGTCCTCAACCTTCTTCGCCGCAGTTACAGATCCCACGGACGTAGATCGTCCCGGTACTTATTCAGGAGTACGCACTTTGGTGGAGTGGAGCAAGACTAGCCGTGGTGGTAGGCAGTACCAGATGTTCTTCGATCAACAGTCAGGCGGTGGGTGCAGTTCTGACCTTGCATTGTGCGAGATGGCCGCATGAGCCTCACGATCGGCCTGACGGCTTATCACGCAACGGGAAACCTGGTGTTCGTTCGCGTCCCCAGCGAGCGCGGGCGCTATATGTTGACGGATGCGTCAGTGATCTTGGTGCCGTGCGCTCATTGCGGGGCTATCGTGGGCGAGCCGTGCCGCGGCTTGTATGGTGATCCGCATGCGCACGGCGTTTCGGTGCATGTGCATCGCAAGGGCGACGCCAGGCATGCGTTCGGACACGGTTATGGCGCGCGTGTCGCACGTTTGTCGCGGTTGCGATTGCATGCGGATGACGTGGCCGCCGCGCTTCGTGATGGTGTCGATGCGGCGTCACCGCCGGGCGGGGTTGATATCGATTTTTCAGTGGTACGAAAGGGGATAGCTGCATGAGCAAGCATCCCCCAGCATGGCATGACCTCCAGTTCGCGCAGGTCCGCCGGGGGCAGGCGGATGGTGATGTGCGCCACGTGCGGCAACCGCATTTGTTCTCCGCATCACCTGATACAGGCTCGGTTACTGACGGAAGGGAGCATCGTTCTGCTGGGCCGGCACGGAGCGACCAATGAGGGAGCCGCTGGTCCCCATGGATGTCGATTTGCGCGGGCTGCCGTTTATGCCTCTGGATGTGAATCGCTTGCGCGACAGCCAGCTTGCGATCAGTGCCAGCGGGGATGAATTTCGCGCGGCGGTGCTGCTTTGGTGCGCCTCATGGAACCAGGTGCCTGCGGCAAGTTTGCCCGATGACGATGCTTCGCTGGCGACGTACGCCGGCTATGGTCGTGATCTAAAAAGCTGGAAAAAGGTGAAGCAGGGGGCAATGCGCGGCTTTGTCCACTGCTCGGACGGCCGGTGGTATCACCCAGTCGTGGCCGACAAAGCGCTGGAAGCGTGGACGCAGCGAGAAGACTTCCAAGCTGAAAAGGAAAACGAGAAGGTACGTAAGCAGCGCGAACGCCTTTGGCGCAAGGCTGCTTTTGCAGCGCTGCGAGCTATCGGCGTGGTTCCGCACTGGAATGAAAGGACGGCGGCGTTGCGTGACTTGGTGGAACAGCGTGGCCTTGCGGTCACGTTGCTGGAACACCAAAACGTCACACCGCCTGTCACGGGTCATGTCACGCCACCTGTCACGGTGACATGTCACGGACCTGACACGGCTAAGAGAGGGACAGGGACAGGGATTAAAGAGCAAGAGCAAAAGCTACCGGCTTCGCCGGGCGCTGAGGCGCCGGAGCCGCCTGATCCGATTTTCGGGACAGGGCTGAAATTCCTCTGCCGCAAGGGCGTGCAGGAACGGCCGGCGCGCAGCTTCCTCGGATTGCTGCGCAAAGACGTGGGGGACCTGTGTGCAGCGGAACTGCTGGCCAAGGCCGAGAGCGACGACGTGACCGATCCCCTGGCGTGGCTTCGGGCCTCGGCCAAAGCGCGCAAGACGCCTCCCATCGGCGCGGCTGACGAAAGCTGGGCCGAGCAATCGCGGAGGGCGGTCTGATGCGCGCGTCCGAGATTGCGCAGCGCTTGGCCTCGCAGGTGGATGGCGTGGTGCGCTTGCTGCTGCCGCACGGCAAACGGGCAGGGCAGGAGTGGCGCGCCGGCTCTACGGAAGGCGACGCGGGGCAGTCGTTGGGCGTGCATCTGACCGGCGATAAGGCGGGCGTGTGGGCGGATTTCAGTTCCGGCGAATCGGGTGATCTGATCGGGCTGTGGATGGCGTGCCGCAAGCTCGACTTGCGCGATGCGTGCAAGGAGGCGATGGACTACCTGGGCATCCGCGAAGATCGCCTGGACCCGCCGGTGAAGCGTTATAGCCGCCCGACGCGCGAAGGAGTTCACGGCTTGTCGGCCGAGCATTTGGCGTGGCTGACGGGTGAGCGCAAGCTGGCGGAGGCCAGCGTCCGCGCGTATCGCGTGGCGACACGGGATGGTGCGGTCATGTTCCCGTATTTGCGTGACGGCGAGCTGATCGCGGCGAAGTATCGCAAGCTGCCCAAGCAGTTTCGCCAGGACGCGGATTGCGAACCATGTTTGTTCGGCTGGCAGGCCGTGGCGCCGGATGCGCGCAGCGTGATCATCTGCGAGGGCGAGCTGGATGCGATGGCGTGGCACACCTACGGCTTTCCCGCGCTGTCGGTGCCAATGGGCGGTGGCGGCGGTGCGAAGCAGGGATGGATTGCCAGCGAGTTCGACAGGCTGGCGCTGTACGACACCATTTACCTGAGCCTGGATAGCGACGGGCCTGGCCAGCAGGCGGAGCGGGAAATTACCGATCGCCTGGGTCGCGAGCGTTGCAGGGTGGTGCGCCTGCCCTTCAAAGATGCCAATGACTGCCTGAAAGAGGGCGTGTCGGTGGTCGACATGGCCGGGTGCCTGCGAGACGCGCGCACATTGGATCCTTCCGAACTGCGCTGCGCGGCGGAGTTCGAGGATGCGGTGATTGCGGAGCTGCATCGGGTCGACGATGGCATGGTGTTGCCCTGGCGCAAGACGCATGAGCTGGTGAAGCTGCGTCCCGGCGAAACGTCGATCTGGGCAGGTGTGAATGGCCACGGCAAGTCGGCGGTGGTGTCGCACGTGGTGGCTGATCTGGTGATGCATGCGGCGCGCTGCTGCGTGGCGTCGATGGAGTTCCGTACACCGGTGTGGCTGATGCGCATGGCGCGGCTGATTGCCGGTACGAATACCCCCACCGAGGCGTACTTGCGGGAGATTGTGCGCGCCTTGAAGGGCTGTCTATGGGCGTTCGATGTGGCAGCGGCCGCGAAGGCGTCGCGCATCCTGGAGGTGTTCCGCTATGCCCGCAAGCGGTATGGCATCGAGCTGTTTGTCATCGACAACCTGACCAAGTGCGGGTTTGCGGATGACGACTACAGCGGGCAGAAGCAATTTGTGGAAAGCCTGTCCGATTTCGCGCGCATTGAAGAGACGCACGTTGCCATCGTGGCGCATATGCGCAAGGGCGACAACGAAAACCAGCCCGCCGGCAAGATGGCGGTGAAGGGCTCCGGCGGCATTACCGACATGGTCGATACGGTGTTCGAAATCTGGCGCAATAAACCGCTGGAACGCTTTCTGGAGCGGTATGCGGATCAGGAAGAAAAGCCGCCGTTGCCTCCGAACATGAGCCATGCGCACACGTATCTCAACGTGCTGAAACAGCGCGCCACGGGTCTGGAGCCGTCGATTGCTTTGTGGTTCGACAAGGGCACCACGCAGTTTATGGGTGGGCCGGACGTAAAGCCGCGCCCGCTGCTGGATATCCATTTGAGGTCGGTGGCATGAGCCAAGCCACGCATAAGCGCCGGCCCGAGCGCTTTGCCATGCGCGTGCATAAGGGCGCGCTGATGCCTGCCGATCAGGTGACGGTGGCGCGGCTGCGCAACCGCGGCTATCACCTGGGTGACCTGGTGTTCGTGGAAATCAAGAAGCCGCGCAACCCCCGCTTTCACCGGCTTGCTCACCAGCTGGGAGCCCTGTGCGTGGAGAACCTGGAAGCGTTCGCAGGCATGGACGCGCATGCGGTGTTGAAGCGGCTGCAGATCGAGGCGAACGTGGGCTGCGACGAGATTGCGTTGAATTTCCCCGGTATTGGGCCGTGCAGCTATCGCGTGCCGCATTCGCTGTCCTTTGAATCCATGGATCAGGGCGAGTTTCACGCTGTGATGGCCGGGCTGTGCCGCTACATCTCGGCGCGGTATTGGCCTGATCTGGCGCCGGAGCGGATTGAGGCGATGGCCGATTGCATGGTGGAGGCGGCATGACCACGAAAGCCGAAAAGCGGCACATGGATCGCGTAGCCACGCTGCCGTGTTCGGTGTGCGGCGCGCACGGCGTGCAGCTGCACCACATCCGCGAAACGCTTGGCATGGCGCAACGGGCCAGCAACTGGCTGGTGATTCCGTTGTGCCCCAGTTGTCACACTGGAAAGCATGGGATTCATGGCGATCGCGCCATGCTCAAGGTGATCAAGGCCGACGAACTGACGTTGCTCGCGGACACACTCAGGGCGTTGGCAGCGTGATAACACAAAGGAGCGACACGATGACTAAGAAGACGGAACGGAATGGAACACACACCCTTCAGGGCTGGATTCCGCACCTGGAGATTTGCAGCGATTTCGGAGCGATCTATTGCCCTGTACGCGTGGTGACGAGCCGTCGCGATCTCAGCAACTTGCCGTTACCGTCCCGTGATGAACGTGGCGCGCTGATCTATGCGTTGCCTGGCGGCGGGGAAATGCAGGTATGAAATGCGCTGACCGAGATGCGCCGCGAACAAAACTCCGGAAGAGGGAGGAGTAGTGCCATGCACGTGGGCAAACTGATGGCGAGGCTCAACGTGAAGAACGTTCGATTCGATGTGGGCTCGGGAGGCATCCCGGAATTGACACCGCAGGACGTGGCCGCGGCCCTTGGTTATGTTGAGGATGGAATCGGCAGGGAAATGCTTTGCCAAGTGTGGTGGCCGGATGGAGCCAAACTCACCGAACGCCATTTGCTCGAGATCCTTGCCGAAGCGCAGCGCCTGGAGTGGCAGCGGCGGGAGGATGCGATGCTCAACGCGATGCTGGCGGTAGCGGCACATGGCAACAAGGCGCAGATGCTCTACGCAAAGGCCCATGGCGATCGTTGGCCACGCATGGCTTGGATGGAGCAAGGCATTCCTGTTCCCGCCCAAGGTTACACACGCGTACGTCGTGCCGTGATCGATGAAATGAAGGGAGCCGGACTTTGCAGCGGATGCAATGGGCGCGCGTACCGATCGAACGATACGGGCGCGCTGTGTTTGTGCCCGCTTTGCCTGGGTAGTGGTCATCGCCCCATCAGCGAGCGATCGCGTGCTGAAGCTTGCGGCGTAAGTTGGATGGGGTATCGCAAAGGGTGGGATCGTGTGTACGAGTGGACTATGGCGCTGTGTACGGAGAGCATGCGGCGCGCGTCGCAGCAGTTTCACGACGGCCTGGGCACTGTAAGGGTGCCCAATTAATCCCTAATATGCGTATCAGTCAAAGTTAAGCCCGTTTACGAAGCCCTGCATTTGTGCGGGGTTTTTTGTTAGTGGGCCTTTGTTTTGATTTGCCGGCCCAGCCGTTACATGCGCCCTTGATGCCCCGGTCGTGAGACCCCGGCGCGCTGCGGCCTTCGATTCCCCCTGTTCCCGGTCGCTCGCTGACTGGGCCGGCCTTTTATGCCGAAGAGAGCGCGTTTATGGATGTTGAAACCTTCCGGCTTGTCACGGGAGTGCCCGCGGCACGCGCTGCTGAATGGGCACCGCACGTCAGCGCGGCGATGGATGAATTCCAGATCGACACGTTTCCGCGCGTGGCTGCCTTTCTTGCGCAGACGGGGCACGAGTCGGGAGGTTTCGTCTACACGAAGGAAATCTGGGGACCGACGGCGGCGCAATCGCGTTATGAGGGCCGTGCGGACCTGGGCAATACGGTGAAAGGGGATGGGTATCTATTTCGCGGCCGTGGGTTGATTCAGATCACGGGGCGGCTCAACTACATGCAGGCGGCGAAGGGGCTTGGCCTGGATCTTCTGCATCACCCTGAACTGTTGGAGCAGCCCGTAAATGCCGCTCGCTCGGCAGCATGGTGGTGGAAGACCCACGGTTGCAACGAAATGGCTGATCGCAATGACTTCGTTGCGTTGACGCGCCGTATCAACGGCGGCACCAATGGCCTGGCGGATCGGCATGAGCGCTGGGCGCAGGCCAAGTCCGCGCTGGGCATGCAGGATGGCGTGGCGTGACGAAGCTGGAGCAGTTCGTGACCGTTTGCGCGCTGACGACGATTGGCGCCGGCTACCGGATTGCGCAATTGCTCAATGGCTCCGAACCGTTGAAGTGGCGGGTGCTGATCGGCCATGCCATTTCCGGTGCGGTGACATCGCTGTCTGCGGGCCTGGCGATTACGCAGTTTCCGCACATGGGCATCATGGAGTTGATTGGCTTGGGCGCCATTCTTGGTATCGGTGGGCCGCAGGTGATCGATTTGCTCTTTCGGCGCTTTGCCGGAGCTACGCGGGGCGAGGATAAGTGAAGGCGTGGCTGATCCTGCTGGGCGCAATGGGTGCCTGCGCGATGCTTACGCTGGCGTATCAAGCCGGTGAAGGCGTTGCGGAACATCGATGCGAAGTCGCCCGAGCGGTAGCGAAAGATGCTGCCCGGAGCGAGGCGGAACGTCGTGACGGCGAAAGTGCCGCCGGTACCGCCCAGTTACACGACAACCTCGGCACGCAGCTGCCGGCGATGGAGGCCGAGGCGCATGCCGCGACGGAACGAATACGCACGATTTACGTTGAGGCCCCTGTCTCTGGTGTTTGTACTCGCCCTGACGGCGTGCAAGCCGAACTCGACGCGGCCCGAGCACGTGCCAATGCCGCCGCCGCGCGTGGACTGTAACGCTGGCTCTGCCGAGATGGTGCCGCCGTTCCCCGAGTTGTGGGACATGGATATCTGGGCGATCCAGATGATGAGCGTCTACCAGGCCGAAGTGACAAAGCGTGCCTTGGAGCACGAATGCGTGGAAGGGCTGCGTGCCACTGGTGTGATTCGTTAGGTGCGTCGCAGCGCCTTGGTTCTGTTGATTCCTTGAAGGAGATCTTGCATGGCCTGTTCCTCTTGCCGTGGCGTTTCGCGTTCGGGCATGCCGTCAAAGCCTGCCAAGCCTTTTACCCCACCGACGCCCAAGCCGAAGATGGTGCAAAAGCGCATCCCGATAAAGATGCCGAAGTCCCGTTGATGAAGGGGATTGGCTGGGCACTGCACCGTGTTGCGGATGCGTTCTATATCGATTGTTCGACGTGCCTGTTTTGGCGTGGAGCGGCATTCGGTGGCGTGCTGGGCATCCTGGTCACTGGCTTGGCGTGTGCCCTGCTGCGCCTAAAGTAGACCGCAAGTAGACGAGAAGTAGATGAAAGGCCAGAAATCGGGTGGCCGAAAAAAAGGCACCCCTAACAAGGCGACCACGGAGCGAGAGAAAGCCGTAGCGGCAAGCGGCCTGACGCCGTTGGACTACATGCTGAAGACCATGCGCAATAGCAAGCTCCCCGCGGCCATTCGGTTGGACGCAGCCCACAAGGCCGCACCCTACGTGCATCCGAAGCTCGCATCGGTGGAACACAAGGGCGCGGTGGGCACCATGGACGTGGGCGACACGCTGACCAAAGAGCAGCAGGAATCCATTGCGCGCGAAATGCTTCGCGGCGTGGGATACGAGTTCGATGAATAAGCAATCAGCCGCGATGATTGCCGCCGGGCGCGACAGCTTGACGGTCTATTCGCTGCTGATCGATCCAAAGTACCGGCCAAACACGTTTCACCGCTACTTGGCCAAGGTGCTTGAGAAGGCCGTAGCCGAGGGGCGCGGGCGCATCATCATTCAGGCGCCACCGCAGCACGGTAAGTCGGAGCTAGTGTCGCGCAAGTTGCCGGCGTGGATACTGGGCAAGCATCCGGAATGGCCGATTATTGCGGCCAGCTACGGAGACGATCTGGTGGCGCTGAACGGTGGCGCGGTGCGTGCGGCGGTTTCGTCGTTGATGCATCGGGCGATCTTCCCCGCATGCGACCTGGATCCAAGCAGTACGGCGAAGACGGATTTTCGAACCACATCCAGCGGCAATTACCTGGGCGTGACGATTCGCGGCGGCGGCACCGGCTTTCCGGCCAAGGTCTTCATCATCGATGACCCGTTCAAATCCCGCGCAGAGGCCGAGTCGGTCACGTTCCGTAAGCATGTGCAGCAGTGGTATCAGTCGGTGGTTTATCCGCGATTGGCGGAAGACGCCATCCTGATCGTGATGCACACGCGCTGGCATGAGGAAGACCTCGCCGGCTGGTTGCAGCATGAACATCCGCATGAGGACTGGCAGGTGATCAACCTGCCGGCGATTGCCGAAGAGAATGACTTGCTTGGGCGCAAGCCCGGTGACGCGTTGGTACCGGAGCGGTTTTCAGCGGAGGCACTGGACAAGAAGCGCATCACGGTCGGCTCCCGCGAGTGGACAGCGCTATACCAAGGCCGGCCACAGCGGCAGGGCGGTGGCGTATTCCGCAAGGAATGGCTGCGCTACTACGACATGAAAACGTTGATGAAGGCGGTGTGGGCGATGAATCGGTACATCATCATCGACCCGGCGCGTACGCAGAAGAAAACCAGCGACTACACGGCGATGCTGGTGATCGGCTTGCACGTCGACGAGAACTATTACCTCGTTGATGCCGTGTACGACCGGCTGACGCTCAAGCAGCGCGCCGAAACGGTGATCGAATTGCACCGCAAATGGCGACCGCTGGCCACCGGCTACAAGAAAACGGGCCACGAGCAGGACATTGAATACCTGCAGGAAGCCCAGAACCGAGAGAACTACCGCTTCCCGGTGCTGGCGCTGGCCGAGCATGGCGCGAAGGAAGCGCGCATCGAGCGCTTGGCACCTGACTTCGAATCGAACCGCTGGTGGCTGCCGGACACGCTTTGGAAAACCGACAGCGAAGGCGTAGCGCGTGATCTGATCGCGCAATTTCGCGATGAGGAATACCAGCCGTTTCCCGCCGGGCGGCATGACGACTTTTTCGACGGCCTGTCCGGCATCAAGGACATGCCGGTCAAATGGCCTCGGCTGGACAACCGCCGGCCGCGTAGCAATCACGAGGTGTTGATCGTATGAGCTTGCCGGAGTTGCGCGACAAGGTTGTCGTGCTGGCGGCGGCTCCGCCACCGGGCGCGCGGTTTCAGGCAGAAAAGGATATCCAGGCGTCGCACCCGATCAGCCAACTGGCTGCGCATATCCGCGAATGCTGGGTGGAAAACCGCAACCACAAAGTGAATCGCGGCATCCAGGAAACGATGCTGCAATGCACGCGCCAGCGTAACGGCGAGTACGACCCGGACGACAAGGCCAAAGTGGGCGAGGTGGATGTTTACATCAACGTCACCGGGCTCAAATGCCGCGCAGCCGAATCGTGGATCAAAGACGTGCTGGTCAACGCGGAGGATCAACCGTGGGTGATCGAGCCAACGCCACTGCCCGACTTGTCGGCGGACTTGAACGTGGAGGTGGCCGAGCTTGTGCGCCGGGAAGTGATGGCGCGCGGGTATGTCGATAGGGAGCAAATCAAGCAGCGCGTGGAGGAACTGCGCAACACCGCGCTCGCCGAGCAGCAGCGCCTGGCCACCGAGGCGTGCGATCGCATGTCGCGCAAGATCAACGATCAGATGACGGAAGGCGGCTGGAAGGCGGTCTTTGAGCAGTGGCAGTCAGATATCGTCACCTACCCAGCCGGCGTGCTGAAGGGGCCGGTGGTGCGCAACCGCCGCACGCTCAAGTGGGACGGCAACAGCCTGGTCACGTCGACCGAAGCGATGCTGGTGTGCGAGCGCGTTTCACCGCTGGACTTGTACCCCTCGCCGGAGGCATCCACGCCGCAGGACGCCAATTCGATCATCGAAATCATGCGGATGACCAAGGCCAAGTTGTACGAATGCATTGGTCTGCCCAATTTCTCCGAAGATGCCATTCGGCTGGCGCTCGACGAATACGAGCACGGCTATCGCGATTGGCTTTCTGATAGCGGCGAACGCGCGCGCAGCGAGAAAAAGCAGGCGAACCTGTGGGCGTCCGGCGAGACGATCGATGTGATCGACTTCTGGGGCCGCGTGCAAGGCTCGGTGTTGCAGGAATGGGGCATTGAGGTGGAAGACGCGCAGGCGCAATACGAGTGCAATGCCTGGCTGATTGGCGAGTACGTCATTCGCGCACTGATCAACCCGGACCCGCTCGGCCGGCGGCCCTACCGCGTGACCAGCTTCAACAAGCTGCCGGGGCAGTTCTGGGGCGAAGGCATTCCGCAACTTATCCGCCATCTTCAGCGCTCGGCCAACGCGGCAGCGCGAGCGCTATTGCGAAACATGGCCTACGCATCCGGCCCCATCGTGGAGGTGGATGTGGACCGTCTGGACGAATCGGAAGACAGGCCCGAGGAAATCAAGCCTTGGAGGTTGTACTACACCAAGCCATCAAACGCGCCGGGTGGTGGAGGTGCCGCCATTCGCTTTATCACAATGCCATCGATAGCCGGGGAATTGATGGGCATCTTCGACCGCTTCATGGTGATGGCGGACGATTTCAGCGGCGTGCCGGCGTACAGCTACGGCAACACGTCGGCGGTCGGCGGTGGCGCGAAGACCATGGGCGGCTTGTCGTTGCTCTACGGCAATGCGCTCAAAGGCATCAAGAACGTCATCATGAACATGGATCGTGACGGCATCGAACCGACGATCACCCAAATATGGACGTTCAACATGTTGTATGACCCGGACGAAAGCCTGAAGGCGGACGCCAAGGTAGTGGCAAAAGGTGCAGAAGGCTTGCTGCAGAAAGAACAGGCACAAGCGCGCAGCATCGAGACGCTGCAAGTCATCAACCCTCTCATACAAGCCGGCATCATCCCGCGACAAGGCGCTCAATACCTGGCGCGCGAATGGTTGCGCCAGCAAGGTTACGACCTGTCCAACTTCTTCCCGAACAGTGATATCGATCAGGAAATCGCCGGCACGTTCGGCAACGGTGCGCCAGGCGCGCCGCAGGCATCGCCGCAACCGGGAACGTCGGCGCCGCCGCTCGATGGCCGCCAAGGCGCCGCTCTGCAAGCGCTGCAAGACAGCCAAATCTGAGGCCCGGGCAACCGGGCTTCGTCATTACTGAGGAAAGCCCATGAAATTGGATGGCTACGACGTAGAAGCCGGGGACCCTGTGTACGACCTTTTTCACGGCGAGGGCCGCGTGAAAAGCGTGACGGCGGACGGCCATGCGGTGGTGGTGTTCGGCGGCCGGTTCATGACGTACGACGATCGCGGCATTGGCCAGCACGGGCGCCGTTCGCTCTACTGGCACAACCCCATTCTGCTGACGCCGATGAAGGACGAAGCCGCGTGGAATTTGCAGCGCCGGCTGAATCAAGCGATTGCGGCCGAGCTGCGTCCTGGCCTGGGAGCGTAAGCCATGGCACTGCATACCAGCGTGGGCCGCGTGAATGCGCGCGGGTCGGGCGACAACGAGGGGCCGAACACGCTGTTCGGCCCAACCAGCGACAGCAACGTGTCGCCCGTGATCCAGGTGGAGGATGACCCGATTGTGGTGCGCGCCTTCAACTTGGTGGAAGGTGACGTGGTGCTGGTGGAAATGGTCGATGGCGAAGGTGCCGGCCGCGACTATGCGCCGTTCTGTCCGTTCGATGGGCAGTCGAACCTGACGCGCACGCGCAACGTGCTACCCATTGGCGTTCCAGGCCGCTATCGCTTCGTGCTCGCGCGCGATGACGGCGGCGAACCCTCCATTGGCTTGTGCACCGTGCGCTACCAGCGCGCAACCATGTCGCACGAATGGCTGGTGGCGTACCTGCGCTGCAGCGCGTAATGAGGGCGCAAGCATGTCGATAAGAACGGGAGGCTCCGGCCGCACGACGCCCACGGCGTTCATGGCGACCAACGAGGGCAACGAGCTGTTCGGCCCGCAAAGCGTGGAGCCGATTTCCAACACCATCCAGATCGACGACGAACCCGTGATCGTGCGTGCGCACCAGCTGGGTGTGGGCGAATCGGTGCGCGTTGAAATGGTGGATGGCGCCGGCGCCGGAGAGTACTTCTCCCCGTACATGCGCGGCGGCTGCCAAGTGCGCATGACGCGCAAGTGCAATCAGATCGCCATTGCGGTACCGGGGCGTTATCGCTTCATTTTGGACGGCATCGTAGGTACGGCCTACGTGCGTTATTTCCGCGCGTCGATGACGCACGAATTTCTTCTGGAGATGCAGCAGATGGGCAGTTGCGACGAGTATCCGGCCACGTTGCCGCCATCCGGCCCGGCGGGTGGCGATCTGGAGGGGCAATACCCCAACCCGACCATAGACGGCGTCAAGGCGGCACAGCGCATTGCCGAAAGCAGCACGGCAACGAGCGTTCTGGCGGGTGCCATGTGCCAGGCGATGGAGCCATGCATCGACGATCGAATCGTCAGGCAGTTGCCGGCAATCCCGACGTCACTGCCGCCTGATGGGCCGGCCGGGGGCGATCTGGCAGACAGCTATCCGAACCCTTCCATCAACGGTCTTGCCGCTATCACGCGCATCCTCGACGACAGCAATGCGAACGCTCTGCTTACGCAACTGGTTACGAGCCATGTGCCGGCGACACTGCCACCTTCGGGACCTGCTGGCGGTGTGTTGACGGGCGCCTATCCCAACCCAGGCATTGATGCGCTGAAAGTGGTAGATCTGATCGCGCAAAGCGAATCCGCGCAGCAGATCATGGCAAGCGCGCTGTGTGCTGCGTTGGAGTGCTGCATCAAAGATGCAGTGAAGGACATCAGCGCATCGCCCGATGTGATCGCCGCCGTCTTCAATCGCTGCGACGGCTCCAAACACGTGCCCGGCAACGCGTTGCCGACGTGCCAGGAGGTCGACGACAAAATCACACAGGCCATCGGCAGTATTCCGGCGGACAAATACCTGGAAATCGTCGGTTACGACCCGGATACGCATACCTTGACCTTCCAAGTCGGCGAAGGTGGTCCCACGTTCGAAGTCAACTTGAGTGAATTGCAGCCGATCAAGACCGGTGCCGGGTTGCAAGGCACCGGAACGGTCGCCGACCCCGTGATGTTGCTGATCAAGTCCGGCGGTGGGCTTACCGCCGACGATACCGGTGTTGCGGTGTCGTTCGGCTTTGCCCAGGCCCCTGCCACACAAGCCGGTACCGACTTGCCTACGAATCTCTACGGCGCGCGCACGGCGTTGCTGGGCGCGCCAGACGGTTGGTTCGACGTGGAAGGCAAGAAAGTGCCGTATTGGAATTGAGACGAACGCGATGGCCATAAAAACGCCGCTCATTTCCGACGGCAATCTGCACAAGCCGCTCGCCAATCCAGACGCTATCTCGGGTCGGGCCGTGCAACTTTCCAGTGACGCAGGCAACAAACTGACCGTCGGCAGCGATGGCGGCTTGATGATGAGCGAAACCGCCGCGCTGCCCAGTTGGTTTGATGCAGCTTTCACGGTGGGCGCTAGTTATCCCGCTGGCACACCGGTTCCCGAGGCGGGGAACGGCTGGCAATTGGCGCCGGTGCAGCGGCTTCTTGCCGCCGGTGCAGGCACGTACACGAAATACGTGTCAATCGTTTCGGGCGGTGTGGTGCTGCAACCGGGCAAATACTTTGGCAATGGCGTGCTGACGGAATTCAACGTTCCGCCCAATGGCAACCACACCCTGTATCTGACCAGCATGGCCACGGACGGATCGAACGACAACAACCCGCCGCGCATCAGCATTGGCGTGGCGCTGCAGCCCTTTCCCAGTCGTGACGGGACGTATCGCGTGCTCACCGGGCCGATTGCGTTTTCCGTCGCCAAGCCATCTGCGTTGCGGCTGCTCTATACACCCTATGGTGCCAGCTGGAATCTGGATTCCGAGTTCCAGTTCTGGGTTGCCCCACTTTGATCCACGGCTGCGCGAAGTGAAAGCACCTGATATCAAACAACGCGAAGCCCTCGAAGCTTTGCAGAGACGAGGGCTTCAGTGGGAAGTATTTCTCATCTGGCTTTCGCAAAACCTGGACCGCGCGCAAAACGAATGCATGCGCGCCGACGATGACATTCACTTGCGACGTGCCCAAGGCGAAGCGCGTTGCCTGGCGGACTTGATTGAGCACTTGAAGCCGAAAGGCTGACAAGAACCCACCTCTTTGATCGGCCGGATAGGGCAAGCCCCGTCCGGTTTTTTTATGCCCGCGACATGGCCTCACACCCTCGCGGGTCACAACGTGACTTCCGCACTTGCGGCTCACAGGAGATTCACCCATGCCTCTGCCTCGACATTTGCAAGGCCGTTTTGACGATAAGAACGGCGCACCGATCAGTACGGACCAGTCTGGCGACAACGCCACCACCTCCGATGATCCGAATGCCACCACGCTCACCGACAGCACAAGCACCGCATTGCCAGCCGATGACACCGCCACGACCACACCGGCGGACGATTCGACTGCAGCCCATACCGATGCCACGACCACCGCCACTACGCCGCAGGACGTGTCCACCGACGACGGCGACGGCAAGAAAGACGCCAATTACGCGCGCATGGAAGGCCGCTACAAGGCGCAGCTTCGGCGGCAAGAGGAGCAGATAGCCGAGCTGAAGGAACAGGCGCGCGGTGCCAGCACGTTGACCGATCTGCTGATGCAGACCCGGCAGGAGCTGGCCGCCTTGCAGGCAGCCAACAAGTCGGCAACCAGCAATGCGCAGGAAGATGCCGATACCACCGCGCTGACGGCCGATGAGCAGCAGCTCTATGGTGACTTTGCACCGGTAGCGCAGAAGCTGGTGGAGCGTGCCACCGCACCGCTACGCGCGGAAATCGAAGCGCTCCGCAGCAAGACCGGTGCGGTGGGCGAAGAAATTGGCAAAACGGCAGAGCAAGTCTTCGTGGGCCATGTCCGCACGCGGGTACCTGGCTTTGACGATATCCGCAACAACCCGGACTGGGCAGCGTTTCTGGAAAAGCCCATTCCGCTGACGAGCCATACCCTTGGCAGTGCCTTGCAAGAAGCGCACAACGCTCGCGACCTCGATCGCGTGGTGTCCATCTTCCACGCCTTCACCTCCGGGCAGAACCCCGCCACAACGCAGGCCGACAGTACGGCAACCCAAACCCAACCGGCGACCACCAAGGCCAAACCGGGCCTTGAGCAATTCGCCACCCCCGATCGCACCGCAGCGAACCCACCGGGCAAGCCCAAGGCCCAGTTCCAGGACAGCGATTACCGCGCCAGGTTGAACGACATGCGCGCCGGCCGCGTTTCCAAGGAACAGTTCCTGCAGTTCGAAAAAGAGTTCTACGAGGCCAAACGGGCAGGCCGCGTTTCAAGTTAGGAGTAACCCATGACTCTTCGTGCCTCTGCTGGCTACACGCAGTATGCCGATGCCTTGATCACCCCGCAGTTTGGCGATCGCCTGATTGCGCGCGGCTACTGCTCATTCGTGGCGGGTGATATCACTGACACCGACTACGCGGGCGACCTTACCAAGTGCGGCGATCAAATCACCTACTTCGTGGACCCCGAAGTTGCGATCAACGAGTACCAGAAAAATCAGGTGCTCGATCCGCAAGAGCTGGAAAGCGAATCCGTCACCATGGTGGTGGACCGCGCCAAGTACTACAACGTCAAACTTGATCGCGTCGACGAGAAGCAAATCTGCTTTATCGACAAGTGGGTGGAAAGCTTCCTGCGGCGCGCCGAGTACAACATGAAGCGCTTGCTGGATCCGGAAGTGCTGATGCGCATGGCGCTAGAAACCGCGCCCACCAATAAGGGTATGGGCGCCGGCAAGGAAAGCCACAGCCAGGATCTGGGTGAAATCGGCAATCCGGTACCGATCACGGCTGCCAATGTCATTGACGTGCTAACGCGCCTGGACGTGGTGCTGCGCGAGGCCTGTCGCTGGGAAGACGGCCAGATGTTCGTGGTGCTACCGAACGTGTCGCGCAATGCCTTGATTGCATCGGACCTGAAGGCCGCTTACCTGACCGGCATGGCGCAAAGCCCCATGCTCAACGGGAAGTTCCCGATGGTCATCTGCGGCTTCGACGTTTACTTCACCGACAACGTGCCGAAGGTGCCCGACCTGGCCACCAACAAAACCGCGTACTGGATTGTGGCTGGCAATAAAAAGGCCACGGGCTTCGCCCAGCAGTTGGAAGATCACGAGATCGTGTCGATGGAAAAATCCTTCGGCAAGTTCTATCGCGGCCTCTGGGTGTACGGCCACAAGCCCTTCCTGCGCGACGCGCTCGCCGCGCTCTACGCCACGTTCTGATCGCGTGCGCCGGCTGCATGCCGGCCATCGCGACGTCTCACTACAGGAGCCATCCATGACCATTCATTACCTGCATCACGGGGGCGCCGGCGTGCGCAACCCGAACTGGGAAATGTACCCGGCCGCAAAGCCGGTAGCCGGCGTGCAACTGCGGCCGGCGGCGCACAAAGAGCCGATCGCTTTCGGCATTACGCGTCTGCTGGATTTTTCGCAGAAAGATGGGCGCCGCCAAGCGGGCCTGCAGCAGTACCTGGAGCGCGCCGCCAACGACGGCACGCCATTGCAAGCAGGCGATACCTGCACCCTGTCGTGCGTTCCGGCGCGCTCGCTGCTGCTGGGTTATGCCTGGGGGGTTGAAGTGCCGGAACAGGGCGTGTCGTTCGACATCACCCTGGCGCAAAAGGGCGAGACCTTGGCCAGCGGCATCAGCGGTGCGGCGGAAGGTTCGAACGCCGAGTTGCTGGATAAGCCGCTCTGGCTGCCGGACGGTGATGTGCTCGCCGTGACCTTCAACGGATTTCCCGCCAAGGGCGCCACCGACTTGACCTTCTGGGTTACGCCGATCGTGATCGTGCCGAAAATTGGCAACTGACGGGCGACGGTCTCGTCCTGACGGCCGTGCGGTTCCACCGTCGCGGCCTTTTGTTTTCGAGAGGAAAGCGACATGACCAAGCAATTCGCCTATCAGGATGCGCACGGGCACGTGTACCCCGCGCACGCCGCGCTCGCGTTTCAGCCCGGCCTGGTCCCAGGATGGTACGACACCGACAAGCGCACGTTCACCCCGAACGGCAACCCCCAAGAACAAACCGGCAGCATCATCACCGACGCGAATTTCGGCGGTGGCAAGGAACAGGTGTTGTCCGGCCTGCGCGATGACCGTGGTGCCGGTACCGCGCCGATTCAATCGGGTGTGGCGTTCACGTCACCGCACGATGCGGAGGAAGCGGCAGAAGTGGCCACGCGCCTGTCCCAGGCACAAGCCGAACTGGAAGCGTTGCGCCAGCAGAATGCCGTGCTGCAAGCGCAGAACGAGGTTTTGCAGGGCGTGAAAGCGGAAAGCACGCCGCTGCCGTATGCACCACTCAGCACCGCGCCCGATGAATCGAGCACTCCACCGGCAGGCGACGAAAGCGGCGAGCTGCAAACGCCAGTGGCCGATCTGCAGCATGAGAACGATCCGCCCGATGCGGAAGCCCCGGTCAAGCGCGCCCGCAAGGTCAACAAGTGACCACCAGTTCCCGCGCCGCGTTGCTGGCCGAAGAGGTCGCGCGGCTGCTGAACGATGCCGAGCACGGCTATGCGTACACGCGCTGGTCGCAAGATGAGCTGATCGAATACGCCAACGATGGCGTGGCGCAGATTGCCATGCTGCGCCCGGATATCGTAGCGCGCGAAGAAACGATCACGCTGCAACCCGGCGCCCGGCAGGTCGTGCCGGAGGGCGCTACGTTTTTCCGGGTGGAAGGCACGCTGGACCGTTACGGCCGCAGGATTGGCCAGCCCAGCAAAACGGATGGCCAGGCCGCGCGCGTGGCGCAAACGTGGTTTGCGGTGCTGGCATGTCCGCGTCCCGGCGACTACGTGGTGCTGTCGTTTGCGTTCGACGACGCGCAGCCAAATGTGTTCTACGTTGAACCGCCGGTGCCGCCGGGCAAAGAAGTGAAGGCCGTGATATCGATGGCGCGCGTGCCGGACCCGTTCGGCGCGAACGATGCGGTGCCGCTGGACCGTCGTTTCCATAACGCACTTATCGAGTGGATGCTCTACCGGGCATTTTCCAAGGACCAGGACAGCGCGCCCGATGCGGGCCTGTCGGCCAGCCACAAACAGCACTTTTACGAGATGCTGGGCCTGTCGCAGCAGGCCGATGACCGCTACTTCAAGAAATCGGCAGGGGAGGCGGCACGTGTCGCTCGTTGAACGCGTGGGGCTGGACGAGTTTTTGCCGTTCGTGATGGCGGCTTGCCCCGATCTGCCCGAGGCCATGGCGACCGCCTACATTCGCCAGGCGTGTATCGATTTTTGCACGCGCAGCGGCATTCTCCGGCGCAAAACGTGGATCGATCAGCAGCGCGACGTGCGTGCTTATCCAGTGTGGCCGGACGCGGGCGAGACCATTGTGCGCATCAACGAAGTACACGTGGACGGCCGCTGCTACCGCGGCGCACGCAACCGCTGCTGCTTCGATCATTTCGGCATACGCTTCACCGTCGACGACGGCATGCTGCGCCTTTCCTCGCCGCCCGGTCGCGATAAACCGCAGGCCATCGAAGTGCGTTTCGTGGCCGCGCCGGAGCGCAACGCGTGCGAAGTGGATGCGCTGCTGTACGAGGACTGGGCCGATGCCATCGAAGACGGCACGCTCGCCAAGCTGTACCTGTTGCCGGCCTATTCGTTTGCCTCGCCCACGTTGGCCAAAGCGCGCCGCGGTAGCTACGACGATCACGTGCGCCGCGCTCGCGTGCGCGCATTGAAAAGCGATACCGGCGATAGCACCGTCGCCATCGCGCCACCCTTTGTATGAGCCAGCGCCATGCGCCGATCGCCAGTAATCGTGATTGACCGCTGGGTGGCGCGCACCGCCTTTCACATCGAAGGCTGTGCTGCGTTGCCCGAACTGGTGATGGAGCTACATCGCGCCGGCAGCAAAGAGCCACCAGATATCTTCGCGCCGCTGACCGTCGACGACGATAACCGCGCCGTCTTCGCGTGGGGCGATCGCTTGTGCCGCCGCGAGCCCGGCTTATACGTCGCGCGGTTTTCGGCATGTGGCCAAGCTTGCGGCGAAGTGACCCTGCAGCTGGGCGACCGCTGCCGCGTGGGCGCTGCGGAGAACATCGACTACGCGCCCATATGCGACGGCCCGGCCGATCCCGGCGGCTCCAGCACGGTATGCCTTGTGCCGCCCAGCTGCACGCCGGCACCCGTTATCTACGTACCCCCTTACGACGTTCCGCGAGGTTGCTGATGTTCCAGCCTGCCATGGGCTTCAAGGCGCGCCTGAAGACCAAACTATCCCCCGATGACCGCGTGCTGCCGCTCTATCCGCACGACGTGGCGCGGCTCGCTTCCGTGTTGGTCGCCGCGGATGACTACACGCGCCTCTGGATCGGCGATGGCGTCGAGCACGAAGTGGTGAAAGTGACGGGCCTGGTGCAAGGCTCTGCGATCATCGACCGCGCGGAAGAGGGCACCAGCCCCACGACCTCACCTGCAGGCAGTTGCGCTTCCTTCGCATGGACACCGGCCAACCTGGCCGACTTTATCCAGCAGGGCATGGGCGGACTTCAGCCGGCGGTGTGCAGCGTGTCGGCCGCGTCGGAGCGCGTCATCGTAGACAACGATCGTTGCGCAGTGAGCATCGATATTCCTGCATGCGCTGGCGCCCGTTGGCGATCCGGCAATCAGCAATTCACGCAGGACGATGCCGGCTGCGTCAGCGCGCAGGCGGTCGACACGCCCTTGGTCGATGGCGAGTACGTCAATGCGACCGTGACGGTGCGCGACGGCCACATCGTGGCGATCAAGTCCGGTACCAACATCGTGTATTCCGGCGGTGGCTGCTGCGGATGCAGCGGCGAGTGACCATTCACAGGAGCAAACCATGGCCATGAAACAACCGATTGTGCTTTCCATTAGTGAGGGGGCGCACGAAGCGCTGTCCAACCCGGACACCTTGCCCGCCTCGGCCGTGCCGATAAGCACAGCACCAGGCAATCTTCTATCCACTGACGATACTGGGCTGAAGGCCACCCTTCCTGATACGTTGCCGGGTACTGCGGTGCCCATTAGCACGGCGTCGGGAAACCTCATATCCCGCGACGCTACAGGGTTATTCGCGACTGTTAGGGCTGCCGACACGGATGCGATTAAGTTTGCAGGCACCGGTTTGGCTGCCAATCCCTTGAATGCAAATCTGAAGATATCGCCCCAGACTGGCAACAAAGCACAAGTGATATCAGGCGGGTTGTATGTTGCTGGCTCAGCAGTCTTCAACCCGAACGTCACGCAATCCATTCGTCCCGGAGGCGCGGCAACGATCACGCCCAGATTCGATGCCGCGTATGACGGTGAGCAGCTCTATCTGTACGGGCAGAACACCACTTTCACTGTGGACGTATCGAATACGCCTGCCGCGATCTCCAACAAAGGGCAATACACCATCCGGATCGTCATGCCTTTTGATGGGGCGGTGGGCACGAGCTTTCTGAAGTTCAAAACGCAATCAAATAATATTCGTGATCCTTACGGAACGTATATTTCTACGGTGAATTTCGCTTATCCGTACGGTGGATCTGGACGAGTGGCCATCGTGGATCTGATCTACACCTTGGGTACGGGTTGGCAGGTCATCGAAGCGGTGCCATCCATTGAGGCAACGCAGGTCTTCGCGCAATCGGTGGTGGTTGGTCCAGAAGGCGGCACCTGCACAATCGACATGAGTGCGCTGCCGTACTACCTGTCATCGTCAGCGTGGAGTTTGCAGCCGTCCGTTTTCGTGACCACGGCTGACGCGAGTTTGTACTCCCGAGGCATGCAGGTTCGGTTGGGCTCAACGGTGATTTACAACGGTACTTTTCCGATGACCAACGGGACACCTGGCGTACCCGCACTTCCGTCATTTGTGGCAGCGCCGACCCAACAAGGCGCAACATGCGCGCTCCCTTCGTTGAGAGTCGACTTGGGCATCGGGCCTGCAACGGCGACTGTATCGGCCAAGTTGATTTGCAACCGCCTACCGCTGGGTACGGTCGTCGGCGACGCACTCTAAGAGCATGTCCGTCAGCGATGCCTACGATTCGACTGAATCAATTCGGCGGCGTGGTTCCGCGCTATCACCCATCGGTCATCCGCGATAACCAGGCCAGCCACGCGCACAACTGCAAGCTGTGGCACGGCACGCTGGCACCGTTCCGCATGCCGGCACCCGTATACGAAGCGCCTGAATCGTGTGTGCGCACCATGTACCGCTTCGAATGCTGCTGGTTGACCTGGGACAACCCCTGCGTGGATGTCGCCGAGTGGTTGCCGACGTGCAGGCGTGTTTTCGTCACGGGGGCGGATGTCTATCCGCTGGTGTCCGAACTGCCCGCCGAAGGCTGCGCGTTCGACTTCAAACGTGTGGGTCTGCCAGCGCCAGAGAATGCCCCGCAAGTGGTTCCGGTGGATGCCAGCAAGCCCATCCAGACGACCAGCAGCCGCGTTTACGTCTACACGTATGTCAACAGCTTCGGCGAGGAAGGCGTGCCGTCGCCGCCCAGCGACGCGCTGCTCGACATGTATGAGGGCGCTGCCGCCGTGGTGAGCATCGATGTACCGCCGGCTGGCTGGGACATCGCGGCCATCCGGCTGTATCGCGTGCAAGAAGGTGTTCTCGACGGCACCGCTGCGGCTGCGCCAACTGGCAGCGCGTATCTGTTCGTCACCGAGCTACCGCCGCAAGCACAAAGCTTCACCGACGACATACCCGCCGACGGCTTAGCTGAGGGCAATGTCTCCCTGACGTATTCGCCGCCGCCCGACGGCCTGCGCAACATCACCCAGCTGCCGGACGGCGTGTTGGCCGGCTCGGTCGGGCGTCAGGTGTGGTTCTGCGAGTCATACCAGCCACAAGCCTGGCCACTGGACACCATGCTGCAGCTGGACGATGACGTCATCGCGCTGGTGTGGAGCAACGGCGTGCTGTATGCGCTCACCGATGGGCACCCGTACGCCATCAGCGAGCAGTGCGTGGATGGCAATTGCTGCCGCGAGGCGTGGCGGTTCCCCAAGCCCATGCCGATAGCATCAAAGAAAAGCGCTGCGGCTGCCGCCGATGGGGCGGTGTATGCCGGTGCCTCGGGCCTGGTGCTGCTGGCCGGCAAGCGCATGGCCGTGATCACCGGCCCCTGGTTTGGCAAAGACGACTGGCAAGCGTTGCTGCCGCACACCATGACCGGCGCCATGGTTGATGGCCAGTATTTCGCATCGACCTGCAAAACCACGTTCCTGTTCTCCCTGCGCGATGGCGTCGAAAACGACGGGCTGCAAGGCAATGACCTGATGCCGCTGACTCTCACGCCCAACGCGCTGCACACCGCACGCGACGGCAAGCTGTACCTCGCCTTTGGCAACGTGGTGCACGAATGGGATGCCGGCGCCGACTTTCTGCCGTATTGCTGGCGCAGCAAGCAGCTGGCGCAGGTAGGGCAAACCAACTTTGCGGCCGCCAAAGTCACGCTGGACGGCTACCCGTACCCTGCGCTGGCACCGTTCGGCGTCACGTTTCGGCTGCTGACCGATGGGCGCCAAGCGCTGGCACGGCCGGTGAAGCACTCTGCGCCGTTCCGGCTGCCTTCGAACAGGCGAAACCTAAATTTCGAAGTGGAAGTATCAGGCACGGAGTCCGTGCGCGACATTGTCCTGGCAACAAGCATGAGCGAAATGTCAGCGTAGACCTACGCAATATCGGATTACTTCGATTGATCGCGGTATCGGTCGCTGGCATGTTTCGAGACGAGTGATGCGGAGTCCAATCCAGCCATAGGCAGAATCCCGGATTGCCGCTTACTTGTTGTAGGTGCTTGGCTAGCTGACGTTGCGCGAGAAGGATGGCGTGGCGGTAAGTAAAGCCTTCGAGCCTTCAGGGTGCGACGCCGATGCGCGCGCATGGTTGTTTTTATAGTTTGGAAGCGCGGGTGCATAAATCCCGCTTGGCACAACAAGGAGGTCCTTAAGGATGCGTAAGTTCTTTTCAAACCTATGTTCGCCTTTACGGTGTGCGGCTGTCGGTCTGCTCGTTCTAGGTGGCGCTCACATCGGTGATGCTCATGCCAGTCCGCAAGACGCCGCCGTGAACGACGTCGGTGGTAGCTACACGGTTTGCCATGATGTCGCCGTGCCGCCCAGCTATGCCCTTGTCGGCATACAGACCAACGCGGGATGTAATCACGGTACGTCGTATACCGTCGCGCCGGCCAGTCCCGGTATGCGCATCTGCAATTTGAGTCAGACGGTAGGCGGTGCTCCCTACCAGATGCCGTTCCCGGACGGCTATATCGTGCAAACCATTCAGGAGGTACAGCCACAGCAAAGCCAGTGCGGTGGTGCGACAGCCATCTACATCATTCAGCCCGTGGCCGAAGGTACAACGGCCTGCAGTGGTACGCAGATACCTACGGGGTGGTCTTATACGGCGTCGTCTCCTTCGCCGGGTTCATGCGGCACATTCGAGCGCATTGAGCTACATCAGTCCGTCGCCGGCATGCGCATCTGCTCGCAATCGCCGTATCCGAATGGCTTCGTTGTGGGTGCCGTTGAAAGCATGGCCGCGTGCGGCTTGCAAGAGCGGTATGTGCTGCAACCTACTTCGGACGGCGTCAAAGCATGTGGACCCACCCACGTTCCAGCCGGCTACGTTATTACCAATACAAACCAGTCAGGTCAGTGCGGCAGCTATCAAACGCTCACCTTGCGTGCTGCCTATGACGGTGTTGTGGTGTGTCCCGCCTCGCCCATTCCGGATCGGTACGTCATTCAATCGGCAGTGCCTTATAACGGTTGTGAAAACTTCACCACTGCCAATCAGCTGAAGTACATACCGTAAGGGGCAACGACATGGATAAGAAAATTATGAAAATGTCTTCAAAATGGATTATGGGCATGTCGTGTGCGCTCGCGATGGTTTTCGTGACGCTCTTTACGCCACGTGCGAACGCTCGCCCCGATGATACTCAGGTTGTTGTGTCCGACATTACAACCATCTGCGCCGGCTGGCCCGTGCCCACCGGGTACGTGATAACGGCTTTCAATGGGTTTACCGCTGCTTGCAATGGGGTATCGGAGTACTCCGTATCGTTGCCAGCGGTGGGGATGGCGGTTTGCTCCAGTGCCACCCTTCCAGATGGCTTCGTTGCGACCAGTGAATTCGAAGACACGACCGCTTGCGGCAATCCGAGCATCCCGGTCAAGTCTTATCGCCTGTCTGCAGTGGCCGAGGGTGTGGCGATGTGTAGTGGTACGCCGCGACCGGTGGGTTTCGTCACAGACCGCGTCGTGGCAAGCAATCAATGCCTTGGTGCCAACGCGTACGTGCTAAAGCCCGTGTCGGAGGGCGTCGCTGCTTGCAGCATGTCGCGTACGCCGGATGGCTACGTTGTTACCTCAGGTACGCCGACGGGCAGCTGCACGGACGCCAGTGTGACCGGGGACTGGTGGACCTTCAATCAAGCCTACGATGGTATCCAGGTCTGCCCGTATTCGCCCATCCCGGCGGGTTACTACAACATGGGCACTGTGCAAAAAACGGATTGCTACGGTGCATCGTTTGGCTATCTCTTGAAGAAGGGATAGTCAGCTAACCGAACGATCAATAGCGGAAAAAGTCTCGTATCGTTCGAAATTCTCGGAGGTTTTATGTATCGCAATCTGATCCTGGCCCTGGCCTTTGTAGTCGCAAGTGCCTCGGCTTATGCAGGAACGTCGCTTCGCGTCGGCAGCAGAGTGCTGACGATCGGCGATAGCGCCGTGCGCGTGCTGGAACTGATGGGAGAGCCGACGGTGCGAGCCTTTTCTCAAGGCGTCGCGAGCGCACTTCCAAATAACCAGCTGTCCGCCGGAGAGCAGTGGCAATACGCCCAAGATGGCAAGACGATCGTTATCAGCGTTGTTGGTGGAAGGGTAGCCAACATCGAAACGCTGTATCGCTGAAGATGGAGACGGAGCGGAGCACAGTCATGCGCATGAAGTTCGTGATGCTTTTAACCGGGATGCTGTCGGCGATCCATCTCGCCGGTTGTTCTTTGCCTTCCAGCCTAAAATATCGCAGCTCGTCAGAAATGAGTCGGATATCGACCGGCATGTCGCAGGAGCAGGTCGTTGCTATTTTGGGCATCCCGGCAAGCAAAACATCATCGTCTGGATTGGAGTGTCTGCAATTTTCGCTTGCTGAGCCATCACGCACCTATCCGGGCAGTTACGGTGTTTATTTTGACCGGAATCAACGAGTGGCTGAGTTCGACTCGAACATTTGTCAGTCCATAAGGCTTGATGCGCTGGCAAAACGCCGTAATGGGTAGTGGCAATGCCCCATGAAAATTGTTTCACGAGTGGTTGGTTTCGCCTTCTTAGCTGTTGCCGCTTTTTTTGCCTATTTTTGGTTCACGGAACTATCTGACGAAAATCAGTTTCGAGTCACGGTGAAATGCGGCTTGGGGATCATCATCGGCTTGCTCTGGGATATTGGCAGACGACTTAGATAGCTGAGGCGAATCCGTCATTTTCAGAGCACACGCACCCGCCTATATGGCGGGTTTCTTATTGAGGCACCATGACCATCAAAATTTTCACCCAGACCGAGTGCAACTATCGCCACATCCAGGAAGTTATTGGGATGATGCCCACCGCCACACGCGAGCTGGATACCAACGCCAAGCCTGACACCATACGCGCATTGAGCGCGATTACCACAGCAGTGACTGGCGCGAACCCGAACCTCTTCTTTGCTGTGGCTGAGTCAGATGGTGTCACGACAGGCTTCATGGTGGGTGCGATGGCGAATTTTCTGTTGGAAAACCGGCTGCTTGCGCAAGATATTCTGCTGTATGTGATGCCCGATCATCGCGGTAACGGAGTGGCATCGGAATTGATTCAAGCGTTTGCAGCATGGAGCAAAGAAAAGGGTGCCTGCGAGGCCCGCATAGGTCTAATGAGCAGTGTTACAGAAGCGGCGCTCACAACTGTGACGGAAGAACTTGGTTTTACGAAGGCCGGAATGGTTGTGGCGTTTAAGCATGGAGGTGCGTAATGGGCTCTTCCGTCATCATCGGCAATTGGGAGCAGATGCAAAACCCGTTGCAGGGCGGCTTCTATGGCGCTGGCAATCAGATTTGGCAGAATCAGCAGGCCAATGCCGACACTTGGGCATCGCAGGCAAAAGCCAACGATGATTTGTGGCGCCAACAACATGACAAAGACGTCCAGGCATGGAAGGACAATCAGAGCGATTGGCTCTTGGCGTGGGGTATCGCCCAAGCCGCCTACGCCGCTGCACAAGTCCTTCTCGCCGAGAAATCCTACGACGCAGCCAAAGACGCTGCCGACAAGCAATACGACATCGCCAACCGTCAGCAGACGATCGCCGACGACGAATACGCCCGCTACAGCGCCCACTTCGCCCCGTGCGAAAACGCCACGATCGATGCCGAGTGCGCGCGCCCCGAATACACCGAAGACATCGAAACGGAAGCCAACCGCGCCGTAGCCGATATCCGCCGCCAGTTCACCGTGGCGCGCCAGCAGTTGCAGCGCCGCCGACAGCGGTACTGCGTTGGCCCCATGCTGGCGCAGGAACGGCAACTGGCGATCGAGGAAGCCCGTGCCGTGGCCGACGCCAAGGAAAAAGTGCGCCGGTATCTGGAAGAGCGCCAGGAGCAGCGCCGCGATAAGTACTTCAATCGCAAACTTCAGTTGTTCAACATTGGTCGCGGCATCAAGGCCGATGCCATTGGCGAGTTGAATCAATCGCTGGCAGGCGTCACCGCCGGCAACGACATTGCCTTGGCCGCGCGCAATCAGTATTACGGCGCCATCCTGTCCAGTTTCGGCGGCTTGATAGGCGCAGGCATGAACTTCTTCGGTGGCTCGGCCAATGGCGTCAACGTTCCGCAATCGGCTATGAGCGGCGGCGGTGGGTTCGTGGGCATGCCTGGTTTTGCCCAGGCCAGCCCGGCCATGTGGCAGGGCGTTGGCATGGCGGGGCGTGTTGTTTAATGCTGAGCGTTCGTCGCCTCACGCGCCATTTCATGCTCAGCCGCCATCGCAATAAAGCTGGAGCGTGAAAGGTGGCGTGACTTGGCGACGCTATCAATGCGATGCACCAAGTATTCCGGCAGGCTGATGTTGAGCCGTACGGCCTTCGTGCTGATTTTGGACAGATCGATATCAAGCATCAGCCAAAAGCCGCCTTGATATTCAGGATCATCTTTCCAGCGCTCGATCGTGGAGGCAGGCGCCGGCCCGCTCTCCTCGCCCTCATACATCAGTTCCACGGCTTCCTGGACCATGGCCGGGAGGTCTTCGAGTTCATCCGCGGCCGAGTTGACGCCGGGCATGTCGGGAATGGCGGCACCGTAGGCGCTGCCGGGATCTTTGAAAACATAGACGGGGTAATACATCACTTTCTCCATCCGGCTTGCCGGTAAATGCTGTGGACAGTACCTATTGGTAGGTCTCTCTTTGGGTGAGGGACTATCACGGTTCTGCTCCCCTTGCGGAATTTGTGGTGGCTTCCGCTCACCGATACTTCCTTGAATCCGTCGGCGAGCAATTTCTTGATGAGTGTCCGGCTGTCCATGTGTGTAATTATACACACTATTACACACGAATACACAACAAAATTGCCCTTCTGAGTGTAGGGCTTTTCCGTTTTTGAGGATTTGCTATATGGCTGCATACCCCGGCATCGCGGCTTATGCCAGCGATTTCAACCGCGCGCGAGACGATTCCTTGCTTTCCGGCGAACGCGCCCAAGCCGCGCACCGCCAGAACTGGCTTGAGAATTACCAGATGCCCGAGAAGATGGCGCAGAGCACCGCCAACTATCTCGGCAACGCCATCAAGGCGGGCACGCTGAGTGGCGGCTACGGCGATTACGTCAACGCCGGCATTGCCGATGCGCAGCGCAGCGCGCGTGAATCCAAGATCAACCTAGGCAAGGTCGTGGCGGGCCAGACCATGGCGCGCCTGCGCGGCGAAGCAACTGCGCGGGGCGCGAAGTCGCCCGAAGAGATCGCCGAATATGTGCACAAGAACATCGACCCGGCCGAGGTCGCTGCCAATCCGTATTTGGCAGACGCCGTGCTGGGCCAACGGCAGCAAACGGGCCAGCAGATGCTGAATCTTGGCATGGCACTGGGCGGAGACCTCGGCGATGCCATGGCCAATCGCGGCCTGCAGACGGCCGGCTACGGCGTGCAGGCGCAGCGGGATGCTGCAGGCAACGTGTACTGGACCGATGCAGCCGGCCATCGCAGCGAAGCGGTGGCGCGCGGTGGGCAGATTCCCGCCGCTATGGCACTGGGCGGCGACGTGGGTGCGCTGGCCAAGTATTTCGGCGAACAGGATGCTCAACGCAGCGCCATGCAGCAGAAGTTGCAGGAAATGCGCATGAAGGCGCCCACCGTGCAGAACTTCTACGCGGGCGATCAGGAGGTACAGCGCGTCTGGAACCCCGAGACCGGCCGCTACGATGACGTGAACAACTACATGGCGGGCACTGGGCCGTTAGCGCAGGCTGTCATGCAGCAAGAATCGGGCGGCAATCCTTATGCCGTGTCGCCCGCTGGCGCGCGCGGACTGATGCAGTTGATGCCAGGCACGCAGCATGATCCGGGTTTCGGCGTGATGCCGGCGCGTGACGGCTCACCCGCCGAAAACATGCGTGTCGGTACCGATTATCTTAACGCCATGCTTGGCCGCTATGGCGGTAATCAAATGCTGGCGCTCGCCGCTTACAACGCTGGCCCCGGCCGTGTGGATTCGGCGCTGCAAGCGACCGGTGGCGATGCAGGTGCCGCGATAGGCATGCTGCCGGCGGAAACGCAGAACTATGTACAGCAGGTGCCGCAACGCGCTGCGGCGGTGGCCACTGGTTCGCCATACGGTCCGGATGCGAGTGGCGCAGCCGCTCCGATGCGGCTCGGTATAAAGAACGCAGCAGCAAGTCAGGGCACGGCGTTGGAGCGCGACATCAAATACCTGACGGATCGCGGTATGACGTACGACGAGGCCTTGCACGCCAAGGGCATCAACACCGGTGGCCCCGCGGTCGATCCAATCGATCCGAATGCGCCTGTTGGCGACGCGTACCTGCAAAGCCTGCCCACCGATCGCCGCAACATTGTCAAGGCCGTGGTGGATGGGCGCTATCCCATACCCACCGGCAAGCAGGCCATGTCGCCGCAGTGGGCAACCATCATTCGCGATGCGCAACAGGTTGATCCTGACCTGGACGGCGGCAACTACTCCGCGCGCGTAAAAGCGCGCCGCGAGTGGACTTCGGGCAAGGATGCTTCAACCACGGCATCGCTCAACATGACGGCCGGACACCTGGGTGAGCTGGCCGATGCCATTCGCGAGTTGGATAACTCGAACTTTGCGCTTATCAACGCGGCAGGCACCAAGAAAGCGGAGGCCATGGGTGGCCAACGCGCTAAAGCGCTCGGCAACTATCGTATTGCGGCCAAAGCGCTGGGCGATGAGGTCGCGAAGCTGTTTGCAGGCGGTCAAAGTGGCGTCGGTGATCGCGAAGAGTTCATGAAGCTGTTCGACCCCAACGCGCCTGCCGATACACAGCGCGCCAATCTGATCACTGCCGTAAAGCTCATTCAGTCGCGTATCGAAGCGCAGCAAGATAAGCGCGACCAGGCGCTTGGCGAGGGGGGTAAATCCATTCAAGTCCTTTCGCCGAAGTCACGGCAATTGTTCGACACGTTCGCCAACATGTCCGTCGATAGTCCCTGGTGGCGACAACGCGGGCGCACCGCAGCGCGTGCTGTATCTCAAACAACAGCGCCGGCCACGCCGCAGCCAGGCACGATCGTCGATGGCTATCGATTCAAGAGCGGCAACCCCGCCGATCCGCAAAGCTGGGAGAAGATGTAATGGCAGGCCCTTGGGAGAAATACCAGACGCCGCCGACACAACCACCGGCGCCGGAAGCAAGCGGGCCATGGGCAGCTTATCAGCAGCCAGCAGCTTCGCCTTACCAGGCTGACGTAGCCGCACGGGCAACAAGTGCCGCAGTGCCACCTGCCTATCAGGCCAGCGCCACGGACGCGGCGGAGGACACGCCGACCGAAGCCGAATGGTCCGCGATGACTCCGGATCAACGGCGCGAACTGGCGCAGCGCACGTACCAGAATCAGCCGTGGTATTCGCGTGTGCTCTCCAGTGCTTTCCACGAGCTACTCGGCAACGAGGCTGCCATTCGCCAGGCCGCGTCTCATGCCATGGGCACGCCCGAAGCCCAGGCGCGCACGCAGGCATACGTGAACAGCTTGCGGCCGTCGAACGAGGCAAGCTCGGAAGGCGTTACGGGTGTTGTCGGGCACGCATTGCCCTACCTGGCCGGCGGTGCAGGCTCCGCCACGCTCCGTGGCTTGGCTGCGGGTGGTGCGAGGGCAGGCGGTGCTATGGGAATGTTGAGTCCTGTCTACACAGACGAAGGTCAAACGCTGAGTACGGCCGACTATTTACGCGCGAAGGGAGTGAATACGGCCGCTGATGCGATAGCCGGTGCCGTCGCGGCGCCTGTGGCGAAGGTGGGGTTAGAACGTATTGTTGCGCCGGCCGTTGGCAAGATGGTCAATACGGTGCGTGGCGTGGTGGACCCGGCGCTGCAAGAAATCCAGCAGCTGGGCCAGAAATACGGCGTGCGCTTGAGCACGGGTGATATCACGCAGAACGCATTACCAAAGCGGGCGGAGGTTGCGCTGGAATCGGTGCCTGTTGTCGGTACAGGTGGATTTCGCGCGGCCCAGCAGGCCGAGGCGAGCACGGCGGCCAAGGGCGTTGCTGATGACATGCGCGAGGCCATGATCAACGCGCCGTTCAAGGGCATTGACCAGGTCGAGAAGGCCGCCGCCGATGGCAATAAAGTGGCGATCGCGCTGAAAAACGAACTCGCAAACGCCGGTGACGACTGGAATAAGATCGTGCAGGCCAGCGGCAACTTGCAAGCG
This sequence comes from Dyella sp., assembly GCF_036746095.1. Lineage (NCBI taxonomy): Bacteria > Pseudomonadati > Pseudomonadota > Gammaproteobacteria > Lysobacterales > Rhodanobacteraceae > Dyella > Dyella sp. The sequence continues at coordinate 4,105 of NZ_DAIOEU010000034.1, read as the reverse complement.
TTCCGCACGAAGCAGATTGCTGACAAGCTTTACGGCCAAGTGGAGCAAATGGCTGCCAATGCCGGCAACGTTCCTGCTTTCGGAACCATCAGGGCCATCGATGAGGCTCTTGCGGAAGCTACCAGCTCCAAGCTCCCTGACGATTCCATCATCAGCATGCTGCGAAAGCTGAAGGAGTCGATGGCCGGTAAAAAGGTGGATATAACCGACCCAGTCATGATCGGTTCCGGCGAGGCAACCCAAACCGTTCGCATGCCTGATACCGATTTCAGCAGCATGCGCAAACTGCGCTCGGATCTTGGCGACATGATCAGCGACTACTACAAGGGCGCGAACGCGGTCACCGGCAGCAAGGGGGTTGGACTGTTGCAGCGAGTGCGTTCGGGCGTTGAGCAAGACATGCAGGATTTTGCGTTGAACAGCGGACGTGATGATCTTGCCTCGGCATGGCGTCGCGCGGATCGCTTCTATCGCGAACGCGTCGTGCCCTACAAAGACCGCTCGCTCGCCACTGCGTTGAAAGATGCGCCGGCGGACGAAGTATTCGGTCGCTTCATCCAGGCCGGTAAAGGCGAACGCGCACGCAACTTCTATGGCGCCCTTGATCCGAAAGGCCAGGCCGCAGTGCGATACGGCATGGTGGCCAACGCCATGGATAAAGCGCTCGATGAAACGCGTAATGTCTTCAGTCCCGCCAAGTTTGCGGGCGCCCTGGACCGCATACGCGAAGCACAAGGTGCCTTCTTTCGGGGCGATGCACGCCGCGAGATAGACGGTTTTTCGAAACTCATGCGGCACGTCGAACGCGCAGGCCAGTTTGCGGAAAACCCGCCAACAGGCGCCCGGACCATTCCGTGGTTACTGGGAGGCGCCGCGGCCATGAATGCGCCGCTCGCGGCCAAGGCGGCAGCCGTTGCAGGCGTAGCAAAAGCGTTGCTCACCACGGCGCCAGGAAAGCGATTCCTGCTGGCGTCCTCCAAGTTGGAAGAGGGTTCGCCAGCGATGGACAAGCTGTTGAAGCGGATCAACCAGGTAATGCCCAAATACAGCGGGATCAGCGCCAGCGATGCGGTGCGTAATAGTCAGCAGCCGGAAGTCGGCGACGAATGAGTGAAGCGAGACGCGATACCTTCCGCGGCCAAGATCGCATCCAGGCGGTCAAAGTGAAATTCACGGATGCGATTGCGTTCGGCAAGCTCGGCGAGCATTTGCGATAGCGTTCGCTTTTGCTTGTCGTAGCCAATGATGGTGTTGACGGCTTTTACCTTGCCCGGAAAAGGTTCTCGATCGCAAAATTTTTCAAGGCCGTTCTTGATCTCAAGCAGGGCTCCGCCTGGCGACGTCTCCCACGCGACAATCAATAGCTGGATGGCATCGTGAAGTTGCTTGGCTGTTGGGTGCCATTTTTTTGAAGGTGACGCCGCTGAACCGTCGCCCCCGCCCCATCCACCCGAGGTGGCGTCCGATACAAGCGGATTGAAACACGTCAAAACGGGGTGTTTGATCAGCTCCAAGAAATGCTTGGCGGTAGGCTCACCACAATAGAACGAGCCCTTGTCCTTCGGATTGGTGTGGGACTCATAGGCGAAGCAGTAATACTGATCCGTAAGAGGGGCACACGCGCAGCTTTTCTTGGTTTGGCCATCGAGAAGCTTTACATGCGCGATCGGCTGTACCTTGTATTTCTCAACGATCTCTCTACGTGTCGATTCGCCTCGGCAATACATGACAGTCCTCGAGTGAAAATAGTGTCCAGCCCGGCGGCGCTTGCCTGCGTTCAACAAGGGGGAATACTTGGGTGTGTTTTTCGTAGCAAGCGCACCGGGCCTCACGGGCGGGCTGCCGAACTTGGACAGAAACCATGTTCTGGAATCGATGGACGGCAGCCAATCAGATTTTGGAGTGTAGCGGTGTCAGGCAATTGCGTCGTCAATGTCGGTTGGTGATGCATCTGACTCCAACTTTAAAGCCAGAGAGGAAGCCATGTCAGCGGTGCCAATTATCCCGTGGATTGGAGGCAAACGGCGGTTAGCCGCCAAACTGCTACCGTTGTTTCCGCCACACGACTGCTACGTCGAAGCACTCTGCGGCAGTGCTGCCTTGCTTTTTCTGCGCGACGTCCCCGCCAAAGTCGAGGTGATCAACGACATGAACGGCGAACTCGTCAATCTCTACCGCGTTGTGCAGCACCATCTTGAGGAATTCGTAAGGCAGTTCAAATGGGCGTTAAGTAGCCGGCAAGTGTTCGCCTGGCTTCAGGAGACCAAGCCCCACACGCTGACGGATATCCAACGCGCGGCGCGGTTCTTCTACCTGCAGCATCACGCCTTCGGAGGAAAAGTTACAGGACAGTCCTTCGGTACGGCAGCAACCGTGCCCATCGTAAACCTGCTACGGCTCGAAGAAACCCTAAGTGCGGCGCACCTGCGGTTGACCGGGGTGACGGTCGAAAACCTCCCCTGGCTCGAGTGTGCGGAACGTTACGATCGACCTCACACTTTCACCTATCTGGATCCGCCGTACTGGCAAGCAGAAGGCTATGGCGTACCCTTTGAGTTTGGCGAGTACGAGCGGATGGCCGCATTTGCGTCCTCAGCAAAGGGCCGGGTGATGATCAGCATCAATGATCATCCCGACATCCGTGCGGTATTTCGCGGCCTGCATGTTCATGAGTTGACCATCCGGTACAGCGTCAACAATTTGAATCGCCAACCGCCGGAGAGCAAAGAACTGGTCATTACCAGCTACGAGCCTGCTGCTTCGGGCCTATTCGCTTGCGTGCAATAGCACGGGTGCGCTACTTGCGCTTGGTCCGTCCACTGCCGGCTTTGATGGTTGCCTCCAGCGTGGAAGCTTGCGACTTCGACAAGTACGCCTTGGCCTTCGTGTTGGGGGCCACCGTCAACACCACATGATTCGCGTCCGCTTCGGCAAAATCGAGCCGGCGAGCGTCCTTCGCATCCATCACCACCGTCCACCGCGCGGTAATCGCCACGTTACCCTCGGAGAATCCCACCTGGGGCGCACTCATCCGGTCGTGCAACGCGCCCACGAGGTCGCTGAGCTTGTACGTTGGCTCTTCTCCCGCTTCTGCTTCGACACTATCTCGAAGGCGGGTCAGTATCTCGGCATGCAGGCTGCGACTGTGCTTCTTGCCCATCATTTCCAGGCTCTTGCGCAGCGCTTTAGGCAAACGCAGGGGGTAAGGGGTTTCTTCGTGTCGGTCGCTCATGCGCCGGCATTGTGGGTAGCGAATAGGCAGTCACTCAATGAGTCATATTGCTATCCACATACACACAAGCGCAAGCTCCACGGTCCCCGTACTCACGCAGGGGCAGGCGGACCAGGACATCCCAAAATGGAGGCGTCATGAAGACGAGAAAAAAAGCGGTACATGTCCCGAGATCTGCGATGGCTCCGCGCCGGAAGCCGGCCAGACCTTCCATGGAATTGAAAGTGGCTGCTGCGCTGTCTGATTGCTTATGCCTGGTCGAGGGCGTGAACGGAGTGGTACACGTCATGATCCTAGGCATGGAAGGATGCGAACTGTGGAAGAATCCTCAAATTGCCACACGGGCGATGTACGCGATTTTGCATACGATGCGCAATGTGCAAGATAAGCTGGCCGAGGTTGAGTCGGCGATGATGGTGTCGGGATATGACGCTCCTGGAACCCATGGTGCAGCTGAAGCCATGGCTGCGCCCGGGGCGACCGTGTAGGCCATCGCGGTCAGCAAGTGGTGGTGATGGACGCTTTTAACCATCCTGGCGAAGGTGCGACGATGCAGCGCATCGGCGTTTCCTCCCCCCTGAGCGCCGGTAGCTGAGCATCACCCACTGTCTCTGGTGGGTGATTTTTCCAAGGCCCCCGAAAGGGGGCCTTTCTATGTGCGTGGTTCACCTCGTGGCATAGGGTAGGCCATTGGTATCTCTGGACATGGACGGCCCTATGGGTGACCCCGAACTGACCCCGCGTTTGCGGTAACTCATTGAAAATATGAGGTAGGACTTGATCACTTCTGATTGTTTAAGTCACTGATTTTACTATTCTTCTTCTTCCTTGACATGGAAGGGGTCACAAGTTCGATCCTTGTACCGCCCACCA
>NZ_DAIOEU010000033.1:0-52025 GCF_036746095.1 Dyella sp. | reverse complement strand
CGCAGGTGCGCTGCGCGGTGCCCTTGCCGTAATGCGTGGTCATGCCGCCGAACGGACGCTGATAGATGCGGCCATTCTCGGTGCGCGAGAACGGTACGCCGTAGTGTTCCAGCTCCAGGATCGAAGGGATGGCCTCGCGGCACATGTACTCGATCGCATCCTGGTCACCTAGCCAATCCGACCCCTTGATGGTGTCGTAGAAGTGGAAGCGCCAGTCGTCCTCGCCCATGTTGCCCAGCGCCGCGGCGATACCGCCCTGCGCGGCCACCGTGTGCGAACGGGTCGGGAACACCTTGGTGATGCAGGCGGCCTTCAGGCCTTTCTCGGCCAGGCCGAACGTGGCGCGCAGGCCGGCGCCGCCGGCGCCCACCACGATCACGTCATATTTGTGCTGCTGAATTTTGTAGGCTTCCATCGAGCTCAGGCTCCCAGTGCGATGCGCAGCACGGCCAGCGTGCCAGCCAGCACGCTCAACACGGCAACAAACTTGATGGCCACCATCAGGAAGATTTCCTTCCAGTGGGTATGCACGTAGTCCTCCACGACCACCTGCAAACCGAGCACGGCATGCCAGAACATGGTGACCAGGAAAGCAATCAGCAGCACCGCGTTCCAGGGCTTGGCCACCACCGCGCGCACGGTGGCGTAATCGCTGTGCAGGTGGCCCAGCACCAGCACGACGAACCATAGCCCGAGCACCACCAGCGCCGTGGCGGTGGTGCGCTGGGTCCACCAGTGGCTTACGCCGAACTGGGCCGAACCCAGGCCGCGTGCCCGCTTCAGCGGATGGCGCAGATCTTTCGCATTCGCACTCATGCGGCACCCCCGGCAGACAGCGCGTAACCGACAACAATAAGCGTAAGCAGCAAGCTGACGATCACCGAGGCCCAGCTGGAACGCACGAACTGGACGATGGCGTAGCCCGCGCCCGCGTCCTGCACCAGGTGGCGGATGCCGTTGCACAGGTGATAGAAGAATGACCAGGTCCAGCCGATCAGCAGGATGATGCCGACGGGGCTGCCCATGCAGGTCTTGAACTGGTTGAAGGCGTCTTCGCCGGCAGCCAGGGCAACCAGCCACCACACGAAGATCAAAGCGCCCACGGACAGGGCGATGCCGGTGGCACGATGCAGGATGGAGGTCACCATCTGCACTTGCCACTTATATATCTGTAGATGTGGTGAAAGCGGTCGTTGCGTCTCTGCCATGGCGGCTATCCTGGGGTGGAATCGCTGATGCCCGTCACCGCTCCCCTTGCCTGTGCATCGCGCTGACATCCATATCGTGGCGCGAATGGCGCAACGGCATCAGAAATCGATGCAGCGCCCGTTCTTTTCCCAATCGCCGTAGCGCGTGGGATCCGGCGCCGGCCGCTCGTTTTGTTCCTTGCCCGGCACGGGCGAAACGGGCGTTGCGGCCCGCTCTTTCTTGGCGGGTTCGTTCGGCGTGGCGGGCTTGGAGGACGTGTCGGGCATGTTCGTATCGCCAAAAGCGTAATACTTGCCGCATAGCGGCACAACCAGTTGACGCCAGACGCCGGGCGATGCAGGCAGGCAAGATGGGCACTGCCGCACCTCTTGCATCAAGCCTGTGCCACCCCCACTCCACCGCGCATGCCGACATCTCACACCGCCCACGCCATATTCATCGAAGGCCCCGACGCCATCGCGTTCGCACACAGCCAGTTCACCAGCCAGGTCACCGCGCTGGACAATCAGCGCTGGCAACTCAGCAGCTGGCTCGACGCACAAGGACGCGTGCGCAATATGTTTCATCTTGCGCGCATCGGCGATGAGCGCTTGCTGGTGATCCTGCGTGGCGGCGACGCAGCCGGTTTTATTGAAAACTTGCGCCGTTTCGTATTTCGTTCGCGCGTCAAACTTTCCGTAGCAGAAGGATTGCTTGCAGGCAGTTCCGCTACGCCGTTGTACAGCGTCGACATGCAAGATGATGTCATTCGTTTAGGATGCGGAACGCACAGCATGCTGTTCGGTGCGAACGTGCAGAACGAGGATGCATGGCAATTACAACAATTGCGCGAAGGTTGGGCATGGCTTCCCGATAGCGCGTTGAACGAACTGCTTCCACCTGCTTTGTCGCTGCATCGTCTTGGTGCTGTCGCCATCGATAAAGGTTGTTATCCAGGCCAGGAAATCGTTGCGCGCCTGCACTATCGCGGCGGCAACAAACGTCATCTGCATCATGTTGCACTGTCGAAACACGTGGAAGATGGCACTCTGCTTCAACGCGACAATCGCGAATTCATGCGCTTACTCAATGTCATCATCGCGCACGGCGAACAGGTAGAAGCACTGGCTGTCATGACTGACGAAACAGCGGAACAGTTTGGACAACAGCATGAACATCTGCTCAGTGATGATGGCATTGACATACGCTTGCTAACTACTTGGCCGGCTTGACGTTTACATCATGCTTGCTGTGCCAGGATGGTGAGCGTACTGTGAATCTCGCTGCGCCAGCACTTGCAAAGACAAGCGCGGCCCACTAGATTCCGCCAAACTTTTTCCGGCATCCACCAGCCCGCAGGGTGCCGACATACGCGACGAACCGGAGGGGTCCGGATCGGCGCGACCCGGCAAAAAGACGCCGGAGTACAACTCGCCGTATGCGCGAACACGCTGCACTCAACCACTTAGTGCACGCAGCGTTGAGCCAGATGATTTCCCGATCGACATCGGACATGTCGATCGATTCCACCGCGTTACAGCGGTCAACATCCGTTTGTGCCTCAAGTTTCGGCGCAAGCGATATATCCAGGTGGAACGGCCTGCCCGCCCGTCCACCGCAACGGCGTCCTGGCGCGTATGTGCGCCCGTACGTACTGCAAGCTGGAGGCAGATATGAAACTTTCCATGTTGTTGTGGCTGATGTCCGTACTGCCCCAACCGCTCGCAGACCAGACTTGTCTGGCGACCACCGTCTATCTGGAAGCACGTAGCCAGTCGACGGTAGGCCAAATGGCCGTGGCGGAAGTCGCCATGCGCCGGCGCGAACGCGGCCAGTGGGGTGATACGGTGTGTGACGTCGTCAAGGCGCCGCATCAGTTCGCGCTATCGACGACGTCGCCCAATCAAGAGATCGACAACGTCGTCGCATTCCAGAAAGCCTGGGACATCGCCGGCAAGTCGATCCAGAACTGGGGCCTTCCCGTCGACGAGCGCCACCTCTTCGTTCCCCACGCGGACCACTTCGCCACTGTCTCGGTAGCACCGAACTGGTCACGTAATCAACGCGCCATCACGATCGGCGATCACAAGTTCTACTCGATCAACTGATACCGACGAAAACCACGAAAAAGGCCCTCGCAAGAGGGCCTTTTATTTGGACGTCCAGACGTCTATTTGAAAGCGATCAACGTGGATAAACCTGGTTGTTGCTGATCACGACGTAATCGCCAGGACGCACACCGGGACTCGGAACCTGAGTGACCGTGGCGTACTGCCCATTGTCCATGCGCACTACGATCTGCCACGCCGGCGTCGTACCCGCCGGTTGGCTGTTCGCCTGCCCCACCTTGTTCCCCACCACGCCGCCTACCACCGCGCCGCCGACGATGGCCGCCGTATTGCCGCGCCCGTGGCCGATGGTGCTACCCAGCAAGCCACCGGCCACCGCACCGATCACCGTGCCCAGGCCGCTGTTATTGCTGCCTTGCTGCTGGATATAGATCTGCTGGACTTGCTGCACCACGCCGCAGTTCTGGCAACCGCGATAGCCGTAGGTCGTCTGGTACGTGGTTGGCTGCGTCTGGCAGCCCGACAACGCCGCCACGGCGATCAGCACCGCGGCCACCGCTCCGAATTTGGACGATCTGCTTTTCACAACGACCTCCTGTATATGTTGATGTGCGCAAGCGCGCCGCCCGGCGAGACTTGATGTGGCGCATTGAAGCGCCCATACGCTGAATGACGCCAGACCGCTTCAAACCTATCAGAACAGCCCCAAGATAACGCATCATGACCGCCATGCTTACGCTTGCCGACAGCCACGTACACCTGGATGACGTTTCGTTCGACAGCGATCGCAACGCCGTCGTGGAGCGCGCCCTGCAAGCGGGTGTAACGGTGCAAATCATCCCGGGCGTCGATGCGGCCAGCTGGCCGCGCATCCAGGCGTTATGCACTTCCGGCAGCGGCCTTTTCCCGGCTTACGGCATGCACCCGATGTTCATGGATCAGCACCGACCGGAACATCTCGCAACGCTGTCGCATTGGCTGGCGACACAGCAGCCCGTTGCGGTTGGAGAAGTCGGCCTTGATTTCCACGCTGAAGGCCTGGATGCAGAAGACCAGCGCCACTATTTTTTGCAGCAACTGAATCTTGCCCGCGAATTCGATCTTCCCGTAATTCTGCATGCGCGCGCCGCGATGGACGAAGTAACCGCTGCTCTGCGCCGCATCGGCGGCTTGCGTGGCGTGGTGCATAGCTTTGCCGGCAGCCAACAACAAGCCGAACAGTTGTGGAAGCTTGGTTTTCATATTGGCATCGGCGGCCCTGTCACTTACGAACGCGCGCAACGCTTACGGCGCATCGTCGCTCATATGCCGATCGAATATTTGATGTTGGAAAGCGACGCGCCGGATCAGCCGTTATCGACACACCGCGGCCAGCGCAACGAGCCGGCACGCGTTGCCGAAGTCTTGCAGTGCATTGCTGCCTTGCGTGGCCAAGAACCCCAAGCCATCGCGGCTGCGACGACTGCGAACGTAAAGCGGCTGTTCGCCCTCGCCTGACCGCATCCTCACCGGTCCGGGCAACCTGCATGCCATGCCGGGGGCTCGGCTGCCATTGCCCAACCCATTTACGCCAGCACTTGCCAAGTACCGCCCTACGCCTCATCATTTTATTTCACCAGTGAAATATGCACCGATGAAATGTTTCTGAGCGACAAAATCAAGTGCATGGATGAGGGGATCGCAGGGGTACGCAGGGCCATTCCCGAAGTACCGGCGGATGTCGGACTTTGCCGGATGATGCTGCTGATCGCCGAGCGCCTGCAGGCGGAGCTTGAGCACAAGCTGCGTCCGCACAAGCTCAACGACAGCGAATTCCGCACGCTGATCGCCCTGTTTGCACATCCGGACGGTACGTCCACGCCAGGCGAGGTCTGCCTGTTCACCTCGCTGGGCGTCACCAACATGACACGCATTGCCAACGCGCTGGTAAAACGCGGCCTCATCACGCGCGGCCCCAGCGAAGAAGACCGCCGTCGTGTCGTCATGAAAATCACGCCAGCCGGCAAGCGCTTCGTGCAGAAGATGCTGCCTAGCATGCTTCCGCGCCTGAAGCTGCTTTTCGATGGGTTCACCAACAGCGAGCGCAGCACCTTGAACCGCCTGCTGCGCAAGCTGGCAAACAACCTCAGCCAACTCGAACACGCAGCGGGTGATTCGCCATGAACGCCTCATCCTTTCCGTACGCACGGCTCCGTCCCCTGGCGCTGATGGCGGCAATGGCCCTCGCCGGTTGCCATATCCCGGCCAAAGTGCAGCACCCTGCCCTGCGCGATGACGTACCACTGGCCGGTTTGCCCACCAAGGCAGGCGCCGAATGGCCGGCTGCCGAATGGTGGCGCGTGTACAACGATCCGCAATTGGACCAGGTGATGGCGCTGGTCATGAAGCAGTCGCCTGATCTGGAACAAGCACGGACGCGCGTGAAAACCGCCGAGCAATCGGTGCGCGTTGCCGCCGCGCAGGCCGGCCTTACCATCGACGCCAATGGCCAGCTCACGCGCCAGCGCATGAGCGACCATGGCCTGATTCCTCCCTCGCTGCTCGGTTTCAACTGGTACAACCAGGCCGACCTGAGCGTGCAGCTCGAATACGATTTCGATTGGTGGGGCAAGAAGCGCAACGCGATCGAATCCGCGCTTGATCAGGCGCATGCCGCCGAGGCGGAGCGCAGCGCGGCCATACTTTCTATTCAAAACGCGGTGGCGGATGCCTATTTCGGCTTGCTGGCCGATGAAAGCCGCCTAGCGCTCAATCAGCAAGCCGTCGGTGTGCAACAGCGCCTGCTGCACATCGCCGAACTGCGCGTACGACAAGGGGTGGATCTGCCCGATACCGTGCAACAGGCGCGCGCGCAGCTTGCCAGTACGCAACAGATGCAGGCCACGCTGGAGGGCTCGATCCAACTGCGCAAAGTGGTGCTCGCCGCGTTGGTGAACGTATCGCCGGCTCAGTTGCCGCCGCTTGGAGCACGCGCGTTGCCGGAACTGGAGGGCGCGATTCCCGATGATGCGCACCTGGACTTGATCGCCCGCCGCCCCGAGATTGCCGCCAGCCGCTGGCGCGTGGAAGCCGCGTTGAAACAGATCGATGTCGCACGCGCGCAATTTTTCCCTGATTTCAGCATCAAGGCGATGGCCGGCCTTTCCAGTACGGACCAGGGCGCGCCGAGTTTCGGTGGCCTCACCACCGGCAGCAAGGGCGATCTGGGCAATTTGTTCACGGCCGGCAGCCGCGTGTTCGGCATCACACCGGCGGTGCACCTGCCGATCTTCGAAGGCGGACGGCTGAAGGCGAATTACGGTGCCAGCCGCGCCGAGCTCGATGCCGCCATTGCGGATTACAACGTGGCAGTAACGGATGCCGCGCGCGACGTCGCCACGCAAGCCGTCACCGCACAACAGATTGCCGCGCGTCGCGAAAAACAGGATGCGCAGATCAAGGCCAATCAAGCACTGCTCGCCAACGCGCAGGCGCGTACCGCGCACGGCACGCAGGATGCACGCCAAAGTCTCAACGCCGAAGCACTGTTGCTGCAGCAGCGTGACCAGGCCATCAGCCTGCAGGCCCAGGCGCTCACCACCGATCTGGCGCTGATCAAGGCGCTAGGCGGTGGCTACCGTTCCTACTCCGACAACAAGGCAGCGCAATCCGCCGCCGCTTCCTCCCCCATTTCGAATCCCGCAGGAGCCCCCCGACCATGAGCGCCTCCGAGTCCGTTCTCTCCACGGACGCCAATGACAGCGGCCTGGCCGCGAAGAATCCCGCCAAGCGCAGCCGCGCGCTGTTGATCGTGGGTGCGATTTTCGTGCTTGCGGGATTGACGTGGTTCCTGCTGTGGTTCTTCGTATTTTCAACACGCGAAAGCACCGACAACGCGTACGTGGGCGGCAACCAGGTCGCGCTCTCCTCGCAGGTGCCCGGTACCGTGATCGCCATCCTCACCGATGACACGCAGCACGTGACGGCCGGACAGGTGCTGGTGAAACTGGACCCCACCGACGCCGACGTGCGTTTGCGCCAGAACAGCAGCGCATTGGCCCAAGCGGTGCGCCAGGTTCGCCAGCAAAACGATTCGGTCAACGGAGCAGATGCGACGGTGGCTGCGCGCGAAGTCGATCTGCGCAAGGCCGAGGCTGATCTGAAGCGCCATCTGCCACTGGTGGCCGCGCAAGCCGAATCGCCCGAAATCGTGCAGCACATGCGTGACAGCGTGGCGCAGGCACGAGCCGCATTGAATGCCGCGAAGGCGCAGGCGCAATCGGCGCGCGCCGCCGTGGCAGGTACCGACATCGCCAACAACCCGGCCGTGATGCAGGCGCGCGCAAACTTCCGCGCCGCCTGGATCGCCGCGCAGCGCAACACCATCGTCGCGCCCGTCAGCGGCTACGTGGCACAGCGCAGCGTGCAGTTGGGTGCAAGCATCTCGCCCGGCCAGCAATTGATGACCATCGTGCCGCTGCACGATTTATGGATCGACGCGAACTTCAAGGAAAACCAGCTGCGCCACATTCGCATTGGCCAGCCGGTCAAGGTCACGACAGACCTGTACGGCGGCGGCATCGAATACCACGGCAAGGTGATTGGCCTGGGTGCCGGCACCGGCAGCGTGTTCTCGCTGTTGCCGGCACAGAACGCGACCGGCAACTGGATCAAGGTGGTGCAGCGCGTGCCGGTGCGCATTGCGCTCAACAATGACGAGCTGGACAAGCATCCGTTGCGCGTTGGCCTTTCGACCGACGTAACGGTCGATATCAGCAACGACAAAGGCCCCGAGCTGGCTTCTGCGCCCGCGCAGCCGCCGGCGGAAACCTCCGTGTACGACCAGGTCGCCGCGCAGGCCGATGCGGAAGCAGAAAAGATCATTCGCGCCAATCTTGGTGAGTGACGCAGGTTCCCTGCGCTCACTTTCGCAACCCATCTGCCGTTGTTTCCGCATAAGCGGGCATGACGGCCAGCAAAGCAAGATCGCGAGGCCATCATGGCTGCCACACCCGACAACGCCGCACCGCTGAAACCGCTGCATGGCACGCCGCTGGTCCTGCTGACCATCGCCGTCGCCTTCAGCACCTTCATGGAGGTGCTGGACATGACCATCGTCAATGTTTCCGTGCCGCATATTGCCGGCAGCCTGGCGGTGAGCCCGAACGAAGGTACCTGGGCGATCAGTTCCTACTCGCTGGCCAGCGCCATCATGCAGCCGCTCACTGGCTGGGTGGCGCGACGCTTTGGCGAAGTGCGCACCTTCGTCACGTCGGTCATGTTGTTCGTGCTGTTTTCGATGTTTTGTGGCTTTTCCACCACCATGCCGATGCTGGTATTCGGCCGCTTGATGCAAGGCGCGGGCTCGGGCCCGATGGTGGCGCTCTCGCTGACCTTGTTGCTGTCGAGCTACCCGAAAGAAAAACAGGGCGTCGCCTTGGCGATGTGGGCGATGACCGTGGTGGTGGCACCGATCTTCGGCCCGATCCTCGGCGGCTGGATTACCGACAATTTCTCCTGGCCGTGGATTTTCTACATCAACCTGCCGGTGGGCGTCCTGGCGGCGATCATCACCTGGACACTGCTGCACAAGCGCGAGACTAAAACCACCAAGGCGCCGATCGACGTGGTGGGACTGGTGCTGCTGGTGGCAGGCGTGGGATGTCTGCAGTTCATGCTGGACAACGGCAATGATCACGACTGGTTCGCCTCGCCACTGATCCTTACGCTGGGACTGATCGCACTCGTGTGTCTCACCTTCCTGGTGGTGTGGGAAATCCACGCCAAGCACCCGGTGATCGATCTCACGCTGTTCAAGGAACGCAATTTCACGGTGGGCGTGCTCAGCCTGTCGCTGGGCATGTTCGCCTTCTTCGGCATCAACGTGGTATTTCCGCTGTGGCTGCAAACCACGCTGGGCTATACCGCCACCTGGGCAGGTTTGGCCGCGGCGCCGGTGGGCGTGCTGGCATTCCTGCTGTCGCCGATCGTTGGCCGCAACATGGACAAGGTCGATCTGCGTTTACTGGTGAGCATCGCGTTCATCGTATTCGCGTTTACCTCGTACTGGTTTTCCACCTTCGACAGTGCGGCATCCTTTGCCACCCTGGTGGTGCCGCGCTTCGTGATGGGGCTGGCCATTCCCTGCTTTTTCATCCCGCTCAACCAGATCTACCTCTCCGGCCTGCCTGCCTCGGAGATCGCCAGCGCCTCGGGGTTGTCCAATTTCTTCCGCACGCTGGGCTCGAGCGTTTCGACCGCAGTCATGGTGACGCTGTGGCAGCATCGGGCCATTTCCCATCACGCCAGCCTTACCGAGTACGTTAATCCCGCTCAGCCCGGTGCCGCACATTATCTCCAGCAACTTTCGCAGATGGGATTGGGAGCGGCGCAACGTGTCGGTTATATCGATCAAATCATCAACCGTGAAGGGTATACCCTGGCTGTTAACGACATTTTTTACGGGTGCGCCATTCTCTTTATCGTATTGCTGCCCGTGCTCTGGTTTGCCCGTCCGCCGTTCGGCAGTGCGGGCGGCGGCGCTGCGGGCCACTGATTGCTGCACCCGATCGTGCAGCATAAAAAGGCGAACCCTGACTGGTGCGACGCAATACCTTCTGTTAGTTTGTGTGCATGGCACAAACTATCCGCATCATCAAGAAGTACCCGAACCGTCGGCTCTACGATACGGAGATCTCCAGCTACATCACACTGGAAGAAGTCCGTCAGCTGGTTCTGGATGGTGAAACCTTCGAAGTCCGCGACGCCAAAAGCGGCGAGGACCTGACCCGCTCCGTGCTGCTGCAGATCATCTCCGAGCACGAAGAAAAGGGCCAGCCGATGCTGTCGCCCCAGCTCCTGAGCCAGATCATCCGCTTCTACGGCGATTCCCTGCAGGGATTCATGGGGCCGTACCTGGAGCGCAGCCTGCAAGTGTTCCTCGACCAGCAGCAGCAGTTCCGCAGCCAGCTCAACAGCATGATGGGGCAAACCCCGTGGGCGCTGTTGAACGATCTGACGGAACGCAACCTGGACGCCTGGAAGAACATGCAACGCGGCTTCATGGATGCCGCCAGCCAGGCCAACACCCCGCCGGGCCAGGCCGGACGCGGCACCACCACCAAGAAACCCTGATCGCGTTACTCGGGCACGCCACACCGCTGCAGCACAACACGTGCTGCCGCGCGGCATGCGTTAAGAGACACCTGTCATGACCTCGTCACACTCCACCCCGCGCATCGCTTTGGTAACCGGGGGCATCGGCGGGATCGGCACGGAAATCTGCCTGCAACTTGCCCAAGCCGGCCGTGCCGTCATCGCCGTCGATCTGGCCACGCGCAGCGATCGCATCGAGGCGTTCCGCGAACGTATTTCCGACTTGCACGGCGCCATCCGCTTCGAACCCTGCGACGTCAGCGACTTCAAAGCCTGCGGATCGCTCGTCGAGCATGTCGAACGCAACATCGGCCACGTCGATATCCTGGTGAATGCCGCCGGGATCACCCGCGACACCAGCTTGCGCAAGATGGATCCGCAGCAATGGCATGAACTGATGCGCGTGAATCTCGATGGCGTGTTCAACACCTGCCGCCAGGTCGTCGAGGGCATGACTGCGCGAGGTTTCGGCCGCATCGTCAACCTCAGTTCCGTAAATGGCCAGACCGGCCAGTTCGGGCAGACCAATTACTCGGCCGCCAAGGCCGGCGTGCACGGTTTCAGCATGGCGCTGGCGCGGGAGACGGCGCGCAAGGGCGTTACGGTGAACACGGTATCGCCCGGTTATTGCGATACGCCGATGGTGGCCGCGGTGCCGCACGAGATCCGGCAACAAATCATCTCCGACATTCCGGTGGGCAGGCTCGGCACGCCGGGGGATATCGCCCGTGCCGTCGTATTTCTTACCGCCGATGATGCCGGCTATATCACCGGCGCCAACCTGCCGGTGAATGGCGGCTATTTCATGAGTTTCTGAAAACTCGAGACGTGCGTTGAGGTAAGCCCCTCTCCCCTTGAGAGAGGGGAGAAGTTCAGCTCACCCTTGCAGTCAACGCCCAGTTGCGGAACATTGTTGCGTTCCCATTCACGGCGTGCAGCATGACGCAACAAACCATCACTCTGATTGGCGGCGGCCTCGTCGGAGCCTTGCTGGCCCAGCTACTGGCCCGGCGCGGCTTTGCCGTTGAAGTCTTCGAAAAACGACCCGACCCGCGCCGCGCCGGCTTCGTCGGCGGACGCTCGATCAACCTCGCGCTCGCCGAGCGCGGCTTGCAGGCATTGCGTACCGCGGGTCTCGCCGATGACGTGTTGCAACACGCGGTGATGATGCGCGGTCGTATGGTGCATCCGCTGCAAGGCACCTCCGGCCTGCAGCGCTACGGCGTCGACGATAGCGAAGTGATCTGGTCAGTCTCGCGCGGCGGACTCAACATGCTGTTGCTGGATGCGGCGGAAGCAGCGGGTGCGACGTTCCACTTCGGGCAAGGCCTTGCCGCCGTCGATCTCGACGCGCAGCGCATCACGCTGGCTGATGAAACCAGTACACAACGCCAGCACGATGCATCCGTGCTGATCGGCGCCGACGGTGCAGGCTCCGCACTACGTGTAGCCATGAACGATTACCTCCCGCTCGGGCAACGCGTCGAACCCCTGGGCCACGGCTACAAGGAACTGGAGATTCCACCGGCCACCGGCGCCAACCGCTTCGCGATCGAACCGCATGCCCTGCACATCTGGCCGCGCGGTGGCTACATGTGCATCGCGCTGCCGAACACCGAAGGCAGCTTCACCGTCACGCTGTTCCTGCCCGCGCATGGTCCGCATCCCAGTTTCGACACCCTGCCGGATGCCGCCGCAGCCAGCGCATTCTTCCGCGAGGACTTCCCCGACCTGCTGCCGTTGCTGCCTAACTTTGCCGAGGACTACGATGCGCATCCGGTCGGCAGCCTGTCCACGCTCTATCTCGACCGCTGGCATATCGACGGCCGCGCCCTGCTGATCGGCGATGCCGCGCACGCCATCGTGCCGTTCCACGGCCAGGGCATGAATTGCGGGTTCGAAGATACGGTGGTGCTGGCGGATCTGCTCGCCGAAGCTGGCCGCGACACCGCCGATGCTTTTGCCGAGTTCCAGCGCATCCGCAAACCGAACGCCGATGCCATCGCAGCGATGGCACTGGAGAACTACATCGAGATGCGCGATTCGGTCGCCGACCCGCGCTATCTCGCCAAACGGGAACTCGGCGCGCGGCTGGCCGAGCGTGCGCCGCACTATTTCATGGCGCGCTACCGCATGGTCACCTTTACGCACCTGCCTTACGCCTATGCGTACGAGCGCGGGCGCGCCCAGGACGTGTTGCTGGAACAATTGCTGCGCGGCTCCACCGATGTCGAAAACATCGCGCTGGACGCCGCCGTCAGCGCCCTGCGAGCCACCCTGCCACCGTTGCCACCCTTGCGTCATGGATAGCGGGCTGATCGCCGCCTATCGCAATACGGATTACCGCGTGCGCCTGGCGCGTGGCAGTTTTGCATCCCTACACGTCGACGCGCCCGTGCCCGCGGCGTTGCGCGCCCTGGTCGGCCCGCGCAGGTGGGCCTTTATCACGGCATGGAACCCTTTTTCGCAACGCCGGCCGCGCGAGCAGAACCATGCTGCGCAACAAAGCCTGCTCGCGGCCCTGCAGAAGCTCCCTTCCACGGCGGCCATCCATCCCGCCATCGGCGTCGGCCAGGATTGGCGCGAACCCAGCTTTTTCGTCGTGGGCCCGGAGCTAGCAGAGATGGATGCACTGGCGCAGCAATTCCAGCAAAACGCCTATGTCCACGGCCTGGCTGAAGGCTACGCACGCCTGCGCCTGACCAGCGGCGAGCCGCCGCGTGGACAAGCCGGATAGGCCGTCCGCACAATGCCGGTGATGACTTCCCACTCTCCGCTACTCGAAGCCCGCGCCCTCGCCTTCCACCGCCAGGACGAACCCGTCTTCGGCCCGCTGGATTTCCATCTCCACGCCGGCGAACTGATGCTGATCGAAGGAGACAACGGCAGCGGCAAGACCACCCTGATGCGCATCCTCACCGGTTTGCTGCGCCCAGAAGAAGGTGAGCTGCTGTGGCGCGGCGAGCCGCTCACCTGGGACCGTTGCAGCGGCGAGGTGGTGTTTCTCGGCCATCAGCTCGGCCTGAAAGCGGAACTGAGCGCACGCGAGAATCTGGCCTTCACCATCGGCCTGCACGGCCACCGCAACCAGAGCGGCATCGAAGGCGCACTCACGCAAGTTGGATTGACCGGATTTGAGGATGAACCCATACGCAAACTTTCCGCCGGCCAGAAGAAGCGCGTGGCACTGGCGCGTTTGCTGCTGATTCCCGCCGCGCTATGGCTGCTGGACGAACCCTACGCCAACCTGGACCGCACCGGCATCGAACTGGTGGACGCACTGCTGGAAGCGCATATCGCGCACGGCGGTGCGGCACTGGTCACCAGCCACGGCGCCGTGCAGTTCCATGGCGGCGAGCCGCAGCGGATTCGTTTGCATGGTTAAGAGTCGGCTTTCATGTTCCAGGTGCCTCGCATTGCATCTGAGTAGCCACCAGGTGACAGCGCGTGGCGCGGCGCCGGACTGGCCCTCTGGTCAAGCCTCGCGCTGCCGCAGGGCGGTCAGTCAGGCGCAATGCGAGGTGCTTGGGGCATGAAAGCAGACTCTTCCCAGCGTCCCGGCCTTGCTCACGCTTGCATGGCAGTGCTTCGCCGCGACCTCACGCTGGCCTGGCGCCAGCGCGGCGACATGGTGCTGCCCGTGCTGTATGCGCTGATCGTCACCTCGTTGTTTCCTTTTGCGCTCGGCCCGGAAAGCGCCTTGCTCAAGCGTATCGCCGGCGGCGTGGTGCTGGTGACGGTCCTGCTGGCCATGTTGCTGGCGCTGGATGCGATGTTCCGCAGCGATATCGAAGACGGTTCGCTGGAACAGCTGATGCTGGCTCCGCAACCGCTGGCGCCGATGCTGGGCACGAAAATTTTTGCGCATTGGCTGGCCACCGCCCTGCCATTGATCGTGGTGGCGCCCATGCTTGCGAGCATGCTGCATCTACCTGCCATCGTGATGCCCGTGCTGATCGCCGCGTTGCTGCTCGCCACGCCGCTGCTGAGCCTGCTGGGCGGCATCCTGGTGGCGCTGACGGCCGGCACGCGGCGCTCTGGTATGCTGCTGGCCTTGATGCTGCTGCCGCTCTGCGTGCCGGTGGTGATCTTCGCCGCAGGCGCACTGGCAGCCGCCCAGGAAGGGCTGCCGTGGATCGCCCCCATCGCATGGCTGGGCGCGGCGCTCGTCCTGGCCGCGGTGCTGGCTCCACTCGCTTGCGCTGCAGCCCTCCGCATCGCACTGGATTCATGAGGAGCCTCCCCCCTGCCGCTGCGTGGCCCGTGCTGAATCTGTTTGCACGCAAGATTAAAGTGATGGGTGAACGTATATCTATGCATGAGCGAGCAATGACGCGAGCAGGTGGGCAAACAGATTCAGCCCTTCGGGTTGCGCCTGAGCGGCCGCCATGCGGTAGCGCGCGGCTTGACCAGACGGCCAGCCTGGCGCTGCGCCACGCGCTACCACCTGACGGCCGCTCAGACACAACACGGGCTACGCATCGACAGGAGGGAGGCTCCTGATGGCCAACTGGATCCCTCTGTGGTTGCACAAGCTCAGCTCGCCGCCGGTGTTCTACCGTTTCGCCGGCACGCTGCGACCATGGGCCATTTCCCTCGCATTGATACTCGGCTTCGTCGCGTTGTACGGCGGTTTGGTGCTGGCGCCGCCGGATTACCAGCAAGGCGATGACTACCGCATCATCTTCATCCACGTGCCCTGTGCCTGGATGGGCCTGTTTATCTACGGCGTCATGGGCATTGCCGCCTTCATCGCGCTGGTGTGGCGCATCAAGCTGGCCGAAGTGGTGGCGATGGCTTCCGCGCCGATCGGCGCCGCCTTTACCTTCATCACCCTCGTAACCGGCTCGCTGTGGGGCATCCGCATGTGGGGCACGTGGTGGACATGGGATGCGCGGCTTACGTCCGAACTGGTGCTGCTGTTTCTGTACCTGGGCGTGATCGCGCTGTACCACTCGTTCGAGGATCGCCGCCAAGGCGCTCGCACCGCGGCGTTTCTCGCGTTGATCGGCATCGTCAACGTGCCGATCGTGCATTTCTCGGTGAACTGGTGGAACACCTTGCATCAAGGCTCCACCATCAAGCTGCTGGGGCCTTCCACCATCGCGCCGTCGATGCTGTGGCCGCTGCTCACCATGATGGTCGCCACCAAGTTGTATTACGTCGCCAGCCTGTGCAGTCGCGTGCGCGCGGACTTGCTGTCGCTGGAAGGCGGCAAGGACTGGGTGCGGCAGATTGCCGAGAACGAGGTGCGCGGATGAATGCCGCATCGTTGCAATCGTTTCTGGCCATGGGCGGGTATGCGATCTATGTGTGGCCGGCCTATGGCGTGTTTTTCATCGTGCTGCTGGTCGACTGGTTCGCACCGCGGCTTCGCCGCCGCCGCTTGTTGCGTGAATTGCGCGCACGCATGGCGCGGCAGGACGCGCGTAAAGAACGCGCGAACCGACCTTCTGCCGCTTCAACTTGAACGTATCCATGAATCCCACGCGTCAACGCCGACTCACCATCATCCTCGCCATCCTCGCGGCCGTGATCGTGTCCGCAGCCTTGGTGGTCTACGCGCTGCAGCAGAATATGAATTACCTGTTCACGCCGAGCCAGGTGCAGGCAGGTGAAGCTACCTCCTACAAATCCTTCCGCCTCGGCGGCATGGTCAAGGCCGGTTCGATCCAGCGCAGCAACGATTCGCTGAAAGTCACCTTCACCGTCGTCGATGCAAGCGGTGCGATGCCGGTGGAGTACAACGGCATCCTGCCCGACCTGTTCCGCGAGAACCAATCGGTAATCGCCACCGGCCATATGGATGGCGCACGCTTCATCGCGACCGAAGTGCTGGCCAAGCACGACGAAACCTACATGCCGAAAGAGCTGAAGGATGCGATGGCCAAGGCACATGCCGGCAAGCACATCGACGAAGCCGCCAACCAGGACAAGCAGCAGCTATGACTCCCGAACTCGGCCAGCTTGCACTCATTCTTGCGTTGCTTCTCGCCCTGGCGCAAAGCGTGTTGCCGCTGATCGGCGCGTGGCGCGGCAACCGTGCGTTGATGGCGGTGGCGCGTCCGGCGGCGACCGGGCAAGCGGTGTTCGTGGCGCTAGCATTCGCGATTCTGGTGGCGGCATTCCTGCGCTTTGATTTTTCAGTGCAATACGTGGCCGACAATTCCAACCTGCAACTGCCGTGGTATTACCGCATCGCGGCGGTGTGGGGCGCGCACGAAGGTTCGATGTTGCTGTGGGTATTGATCCTCAACGTGTGGACCGTCGCGCTCGCGCTATTGAGCCGTCGCCTGCCGGATGCATTCCTGGCGCGCGTGCTCGGCGTGCTGGGCATCATCTCGACCGGTTTCCTCTGCTTCATCCTGTTTACCTCCAATCCGTTCGCACGCCTGCTGCCGATGCCGCCCGATGGCGCGGACCTCAACCCGGTGTTGCAGGACCCGGGCATGACGTTTCATCCGCCCGTGCTGTACATGGGTTACGTCGGTTTCTCGGTCGCGTTCGCGTTTTCCATTGCCGCCTTGCTTGGCGGCTCGATGGAACAAAGCTGGGTGCGCTGGGCGCGGCCGTGGACGAATGCTGCTTGGGGTTTTCTTTCCTGCGGCATCGTCGCCGGCAGCTGGTGGGCGTATGCGGAATTGGGCTGGGGCGGCTGGTGGTTCTGGGATCCGGTGGAGAATGCCAGTTTCATGCCATGGCTGGTGGGCGTGGCGCTGATCCATGCGCAAGCGGTGACGGAGAAACGCGGCTCGCTGCGTGCATGGACTATTTTGCTATCGCTGTTCGCGTTCTCGCTGTCGTTGCTGGGCACGTTCCTGGTGCGCTCGGGCATTCTCACATCGGTGCATGCGTTTGCCTCCGATCCGCGCCGCGGCACCTTCATTCTCTGTTTCCTTGCCGTGGTCGTCGGCGGCTCGTTGCTGCTGTATGCGCTGCGCGCCCCGAAAGTGGCGGGTGGCAAGGCGTTTGCCTTGGTCTCGCGCGAAAGCGCGATCCTGGTCGGCAACCTGATGTTCACCGTGGCCGCGGCGATGGTGATGCTCGGCACGCTGTTCCCGCTGCTGGGCGATGCGTTGAACCTGGGCAAGATTTCGGTTGGGCCGCCCTACTTCGGCTTGCTGTTCCCTTTGCTGATGCTGCCGGTGGTGCTGTTGTTGCCGTTCGGTCCGTATTTGCGCTGGGGCAACAGCGAAGCGCCGGTACTCAAGCAAGTGCTGGTGCGTGCAGGCATCGGCGCCATCGCGTGCGCTGTGATCGCAGCGTTCCTGGTGCAGGGCCAGCTGAAAGCGATCGCCGGCGTGGCCAGTGCGGTGTGGGTTGGCGTGGGCGTGGTGCTGTACATCCTCAAGCGCTGGCGCGATATGCCGAGCGGACGCCGCTATCCCGCCGAAATGGCCGGCATGTTGCTGGCGCACTTCGGCGTGGCGGTGTTCCTGATCGGCGTGCTGTTGTCCGAATCACTGAGCGTGACGCGCGACGTGCGCCTGTCGCCGGGACAAGTCGCCAGCATCGGCGGCTATGAATTTCGCTTTGACGGCGTAACGCAAGCCACCGGCCCCAACTGGACCGCGCAGCAAGGCGTGGTGACCGTGACGCGCAACGGTTCGCCAGTGGCGGTGATGCACCCGCAGAAACGCACTTATGCGCACGAACAGGTGCAAACCACCTCCGCGATCGACCCAGGCATCACCCGCGACATCTACGTGGCATTGGGTGAACCGATGGATCCAAACCATGTAGAGGGTGCGTGGGCTTTGCGGTTGTATACCAAGCCGTTCGTGCGCTGGATCTGGGGCGGCGGCCTGTTCATGATGCTGGGTGGTTTTGTCAGCGCCGCCGACCGCCGCTTCCGCGTGAAACGCGAAGTGGAAGTTGCGGAGACGATT
The DNA here is from genome assembly GCF_036746095.1 of Dyella sp. NCBI lineage: Bacteria > Pseudomonadati > Pseudomonadota > Gammaproteobacteria > Lysobacterales > Rhodanobacteraceae > Dyella > Dyella sp. The sequence goes on along the minus strand of NZ_DAIOEU010000033.1, from coordinate 33,745 downwards.
GCCACCAAGCTGCAGGAATCACAGGCATGAGCCGGCTGCTGCCGTTCTTCGCGTTCGTGTTGCTGGCGGCGTTGCTCGGCTTTGGCATCTGGTGGAACAGTGCGCACGACCCTACCGCCGTGCCGTCGCCACTGATCAACAAACCGGCACCGGCGTTCGCCTTGCCGATGCTGGATGAGCCGGCCAGGACGGTGAGCAAGGATTCGATGCTGGGCAAACCGTATCTGGTGAACGTATTCGCCAGCTGGTGTTTTGCCTGCGGCGAAGAGCATCCGGTGCTGATGGCCGAGTCCAAGAACTTCGGCGTGCCGGTCATAGGCTACGACTACAAGGACGATCCCAATGACGCAAAGGCGTGGCTGGCGCAGCACGGCAACCCGTACGACATGGTGGTTGCCGATACAAGTGGCCACACGGCGATCGACTTCGGTGTATATGGCGCGCCGGAAACGTTTTTGATCGATGGCAAGGGCGTGATTCGCTATAAGCGCATCGGCCCATTGACGCCGGATGTGATCGCGCAGCAGTTGAAGCCGGCCATCGAGGCGTTGCGCAAGGAGGCGCCATGAGCTCCGTGCAACATGCGGCCTCAACACACCCGTCACCCCGGCGAACGCCGGGGCCCAGCGACTTTGCTCGACCTGCAAGGCGCCGCGCCCCGGCCTTCGCCGGGGTGACGAGGGTGTGCATCAGTATCCTTGTCGTACTGGTGTTGGCAGTTATCGCCAACACCGCCACCGCCCAAGCCATCGACCCACTCCCCTTCCGCGACCACGCCGAAGAACTGCGCTTCCAACACCTCACCAGCGAACTGCGCTGCCTGGTCTGCCAGGATGAAAACCTCGCCGACTCCAACGCCGACTTCGCCCGCGACATCCGCCACAAGGTGTTTGAGCTGATGCAACAGGGCAAGAGCAACGCGCAGATCAAGCAATACTTGGTGGACCGCTATTCCGACTTCGTGCTCTACGATCCGCCGGTCAATCAACGCACCTGGCTGCTGTGGTTCGGCCCGCTGCTGATACTGATCGCTGGCGGCATGGTCGTGGTCAACACCATCCGCAAGCGCAGCCGAATTACTGCGCAGACTGCATCCGCACCGACCGATAACGGGGACGATTGGTGAAATCGCTTTTCTACATTGCCGCCGCAGTGATGATCGCTGTGGCGCTCGCCTTGCTGTTGCTGCCGCTGCTGCGGCATGGACGGCAAGCCGGCCGTCCGCGCAGCCTGTTCGTGCTGATGCTGTGCATCGCGCTGGTGGTGCCGATCGGTGCGGCGCTGCTGTATCAACAAGTCGGCACGCCGGTGGCGCTGAATGGTGTTGCCACCCAGGCGCAGACCGTCACCGACGTCAACAAGGCGCTGGACGAACTACGCGCCCACCTTGCTTCGCAGCCGAACGACATACAAGGCTGGCTGCTGCTGGCGCAGGCCGATATGGAAATGCAGCAACCGGACCAGGCGCGTGATGCCTACGACAAGGTGCTGAAACTGAAGCCGGACAACACCACCGCCATGGTCGGCTGGGCACAGGCCGAATCGGCCGCCAGCCCCGATCACCATATCGGCGATCGCGCGCGTGCATTGCTGGAGCAAGCGGTAAAGCTCGAGCCCGATAACCAGCGCGGACTGTGGCTGCTGGGCATCAGCGATTTCCAGCAAGGCCGCTTTGCCGAGGCCGCATCGACCTGGCGCACCCTGCAGCCGATGCTGCAGCCGGGTTCCAACGTGGCACAGGCGGTTGCGCAGCAGATTGCCCTGGCGGATGCGCGCAGTGGCGCACCGGCCGGCGCCTCGAGCGCGGCGGCACCCGCGCCTTCCGCAGCGGCCGTGCAAGTAAAAGTGAGCCTGGCGCCGGCGCTCAAAACCAGGCTCGCCGCTGGCGACACGTTGTTCGTCTACGCCCGCGCGGAAAACGGGCCGCCCATGCCGGTGGCCGTCGCCCGGCTCCAAGCCAGCCAATTGCCCACCACCGTCACGCTCACCGATGCGATGAGCATGATGCCGTCGATGAAGCTGTCTTCCGTGCCGCGCGTGGTGATTGGCGCGCGCATCAGCCATAGCGGCAATGCGATGGCTCAGGCCGGGGATCTGGAAGGCAATGGCGGTACGGTCGACGTGGATAGCAAGGCGCCGGTGAATATCGTCATCGACAAAGTGCATGATTGAGGATCGTGCATGGATGCTATCCGCTGCCGCGAGCAGGGGTATATGCATTGCGGTGATGTGCGATTTCCTCATCGTCATTCCGGCGCAGGCCGAGGTGCTGTACAACAGCAAAGCTGGTTAATCCAGTTTTAATACCCGTGCGTAGCACTTCGAAACCTGATTCAGTGTCCTTCGGACGCATATTTGAACTGGATTCCGGCCTCCGCCGGAATGACGACAAGGCGAGTTCGGTCATGCCTGACATAGTGAAACTGCATATTGAGCAAGGCCCTGCCATGAGCGACGCACGCCAATACTTCGACCTGCCCTCCCCGTTCGCCATGAAACGCGGCGGCAGCCTGCACGGCGCGCGCATCGCCTACGAAACCTGGGGCCAATTGAATGCCGCGCGCGACAACGCCGTACTGATCCTCACCGGCCTGTCCCCAAGCGCGCACGCCGCTGCCAACGCACAGGATCCCTCGCACGGCTGGTGGGAGGGCATGCTCGGCCCAGGCAAGGCGATCGATAGCAACCGCTGGTTCGTGATCTGCGTGAATTCACTGGGCAGCGATAAAGGTTCCACTTGCCCGGCTTCGATCGATCCTGCCACCGGCGAACCCTATCGCCTTCGTTTTCCCGATCTCTCGCTGGAAGACGTGGCCAATGCCGCGCATGCGTTGGTCAAAGGCTTGGGCATTGAACAACTTGCCTGCCTGATCGGCTGCTCGATGGGCGGCATGAGCGCGCTGGGCTACATGGTGCTGCATCCCCATAGCGTGCGCGCGCACATCAGCGTGGATACCGCGCCGCAAGCGCAGCCGTTCGCGATTGCCATCCGCTCGCTGCAACGCGAAGCGATCCGGCTCGATGCCAACTGGAGCGATGGCCGCTACGACGACGAACGCTATCCGGATATCGGCATGAGCATCGCGCGCAAGCTCGGCGTGATCACCTATCGTTCCGCGATGGAATGGAACGGCCGCTTCGCACGCATCCGCCTCGATCCCGAGCAGCGCGAAGACCAGCCTTTTGGCGTTGAATTCCAGGTGGAGTCCTACCTCGAAAGCCATGCCCGGCGTTTCGTGCGCACCTTCGATCCAAACAGCTATCTCTATCTTTCGCGCGCCAGCGACTGGTTCGACATCAGCGAATACGGCAACGGCAGCGTGCTGGAAGGCTTGAAGCGCATCCGCATCGAGCAGGCGCTGGTGATCGGCGTCAGCACCGACATCCTGTTTCCGCTGGAACAACAGGAGCAGATCGCCGAAGGGCTGCAAGCGGCCGGCGCCAAGGTGGAATTCGTGGCCCTGGATTCGCCGCAAGGCCACGATGCTTTCCTGGTGGATATCGAGAATTACAGCCGTGCGATCGGCGGGTTTCTCGCGCGTCTCTAAAAGCGCGAGGATTTACGCCTCAACCGGGAATTCCAGCGACCTGAACTCGGCGAACATCCTCTCCGCTTCCGGCAGTTCGCGCAGCGGCACGTACTCGCAAACGGCGGCAAAGCGCTCCCATAGATCCACCACACGAGCGGTGCGGTGGGCGTCCTCGATGGCGCCATCCTTCCACTCGAACACCTCCACGATGATGCCATTGAGGCCGCGCATCGCCTGTGCAGGCCGATCGGTCACCAGGCCCAGCGTGCGCAGGCACGGCACGTGCTCGCGAACCAGGATCTCCAGATCCTCTGCGCACCCCGGTTTCGGACGGTACGCTACAATCACCATCACACCCATGGACGCTCCCCCTTCCTGTTAGTCCGGGAAGGCTAGCAGAGAAGCTTCAAGATAGCGTCAACAGCCAGGCGTTCGTGGGTGCAAGCCTTCCAGATTTATCGAGACCTTCGATGCTCACCACCGAATTCCCCGGCTGTCGGAAACTTATCCAGGCGATCGACACGGCTGTCGCCAAGGGCTCCACGCCCGCCATCACCGACAGCCTGCGCAACAGCCTGTGCAAGTTGATCCAGAGCAAGGAAATCGTCCTGCCCGCCTGCGTATTCGAAACCGCCGAAAACCGCTATGCCCGCCGCGAGCTCTATCACAGCGACGAGTTCGGCTACTGCGTGGTGGCCATGACCTGGGCCCCCGGCCAAGGCACCCCCATCCACGACCACTGCGGCATGTGGTGCGTGGAAGGCGTGTGGAGCGGCGCGCTCGAAGTGGTGCAGTACGAGCAGCTCCCCACCGGCGAACAAGACGATACATACCGCTTCCAGCCGGTCGGCTCCATCCAGGCCGGCCCCGGCTCCGCCGGCAGCCTGATCCCGCCGCACGAGTACCACACCATCCGCAACCCCAGCGACGAAGCCATCGCGGTGAGCCTGCACATCTACTCCGGCAACATGACCCACTGCGCCGTGTTCCAGCCCAAGGACGGCGACCGCTGCTACGAACGCCAGGACCGCAAATTGAGTCTCGACCCGGTGAACTGAAACCGGCATAATGGGCGTTCGCACTTGCCGGTGTGGCGGAATGGTAGACGCGGCGGACTCAAAATCCGCTTCTGGCGACAGAGTGTAGGTTCAAGTCCTATCACCGGTACCAATATATGTTTCGGAGCGCAGCACGGCTCTGAAAGAAGAAAAGCCCGCAAAACGCGGGCTTTTTCGTATCCTCAGCCACTTCGCCGCCATTCCCTCGCCTGGCGCCATGCCACGGGCTTGAGCCTGCATCGATGCCGTGTCGGAGCGCATCATCATTCCGGCAAAAAACAGTTTCACCTGGCGTAATGCTTCGCACCGGCAACGCACACCACCGTGCCCAGCGTCACCGCCAACATCATCCAGCTCACTTTTTCGTGCAGGACCAGCGCGGCCAGACCCAGCCCCATGAAAGGCTGAAACAGCTGGAGCTGCCCCACCGCGGCGATACCGCCTTGCGCCAGGCCGCGATACCAGAACACGAAACCGATCAGCATGCTGAAGAGCGAAACGTAGGCAAGGCCGGCCCATGCCTGCGCCCTGACATGGCCCAGCGATGGCGGCATGCTCAGCAACCCCATCGGCAGCATGACCGGCAACGACAACACCAACGCCCAGCTGATGACCTGCCAACCGCCCAGCTGGCGGGAAAGGCGCGCGCCCTCCGCATAGCCCAGGCCGCACACGATCACGGCAGCCAGCATCAACAGGTCGCCCAGAGGCGAAGCGTGGATGCCATTCAACGCCGCGTAGCCGACGACAAAAGCGCTGCCGAGGATGGAGAACAGCCAAAACACCGGTTGCGGACGTTCCCCGCCGCGAAGCACGGCAAAGATCGCCGTGCACAACGGCAGCAGCCCGACGAAGACGATCGAATGGGCGGACGTGACGTGCTGCAACGCCAAGGCGCTCAGCAACGGATAGCCGACCACGCACCCCAAAGCAGTCAGTGAGAGCGAAGGCAGGTCGGCGATATTCGGCCGGCGTTGGCGCAGCAGTAGCAACCATGCCAAGCCCAGCGACGCCGCGATGGTCGCCCGCGCGCAAGTCAGGAATATCGGATTGAGATCGGTCACAGCCATGCGCGTTGCCGGCAACGATCCGGCAAACATCGCCACGCCGATGAACCCGTTGACCCAGCCGTTCGTTTTTTCCATCGGGAAACCCCTTTGATCGCCGGCGTTAAGTGGAGCACCGGCGTGGCTGGCCGGGCCACGCACAGCCAAATACAATCAAAAAGAACTGTTATGGATAGAAAACCAGTACGGTTGAGGGAAAATCATGCAGCAGAACGGCACGCGCATCCGCGCGGTGATGGCGGAAATCCAATCGCGGATCGCCTCCCGCGCCTACCTGCCAGGCGCACGCTTGCCTTCGGTGCGCGCGCAGGCTCAAGCCATGCAGCTCTCGGTCTCGACGGTGGTTGAAGCGTATGAGCGCCTGGCGGCCGAGGGCGTCATCGCCGCCCGTCCCGGCTCAGGGTTTTACGTCGCGGGGCCGGTCGCTCCGCTGACGTTGACCGAGATCGGTCCCAAGCTCGACCGCGAAGTCGATCCGTTGTGGGTCTCGCGCCAATCGTTGGAGACGGACGCGTCGGTGCTGAAACCTGGATGCGGTTGGCTGCCTGCCGCATGGCTGTATGAGGAAGGCATGCGGCGAGCCCTGCGCGCGCTGGCAAGGGCCGATACGTTGGCACTGAGCGAATACGCCACGCCCCTGGGCCACCCGGCGCTGCGCCAGTTTCTTTCCCGGCGAATGGCCACCTTCGGCATCGAAGCTGCGCCCGAACAGATCATGCTCACCGAATCGGGCACGCAGGCCATCGACTTGATCTGCCGCTTCCTGCTGGAACCGGGCGATACCGTGCTGGTGGACGACCCCTGCTATTTCAATTTCCATGCACTGCTCAAGGCGCACCGCGTGCACGTCGTGGGCGTCCCCTATACGGCGAGCGGACCCGATCTGCAGATATTCGCCGCAGCCCTGAAGGAACACTCGCCACGGCTCTACATCACCAACTCCGGCATCCACAATCCAACCGGCGCGGTGCTTTCGCCGGTCGTGGCGCACCGGTTGTTGAAGCTCGCCGACCACTCGGACCTGGTGATCATCGAAGACGATATCTTCGCCGATTTCGAAATCGCGCCGGCACCGAGACTGGCGGCCTTCGATGGCCTCTCGCGCGTGATCCATATCGGCAGTTTTTCCAAGACCATCTCGGCATCGCTGCGCTGCGGCTACATCGCGGCACGCAGCGATTGGATCGAAAGCCTCACTGATCTGAAAATCGCCACCGTTTTTGGCGGCGGACGACTCGCTGCCGATATCGTGCTGCGGGCATTGACCGACAGCGGCTACCGCAAACACATGGAGACCGTGCGGCTGCGCCTCACAGAACACATGGACAAGACCATCAGCCGGCTCAAAGCCATCGGCATCACGCCATGGCTTACGCCACAGGCCGGCATGTTTCTCTGGTGCCGGCTGCCTGACGGCATGGATGCCGCCAGCCTGGCGCGAGCATGCTTGCAAGAAAATGTCGTGCTGGCGCCGGGCAACGCCTTCAGCCAGTCATTGAGCGCGGGCGACTATTTGCGCTTCAACGTCGCGCAATCCGCCGATGCCCGTGTATTCCACGTCCTGGCGCGGGCGCTTCCCACATAGCATTCCCACCGCTGTCACCCGATACGGATCACGCAGGTAAGTCGTTATAGGGCACTTACGCCCAGATCCGGCGATTCAGCGCCGCCACTCACACGGGTATCCGATCAAGCCGAAAGGCTCTTGAACGCCTCCGCCAACGTACGCAACGCAGTGCGCGAGCGTCGATCATTGAGCGCGGAATACAGCACGACTTCCTGGGTTGGCAAGGAAGGCAGCGATAAAGCATGGCCTACCTCGATGGTGCCGCTCGGTGCGGTACGCCGTGCCATCACCGCAATCGCTAGGCCCGCAGCCGCTGCCGCGCCGACGACTGCGGCACCCTTGCCGATGAATACTTCCGTCCATGCGATACCCGCCTCGTCCAGCGCGCGCACTGCCGCGGTGCGGATACCGCACGACTCGCCTTGCGTGGATAGCGGTAGCGGCTGCCCAGGGCGAAGCGTCCAGCTCGGCGCACCAATCCAGGCGAAGTTTTCGGTGAAGATGGTTTCGCCCTGCTGGCGGCGATTGTCCGCCTGCAAAATCAGCGCAGCATCCAGAGTACCTTCTTCATACGCCTGCATCACCTCGCGCGAGCCCGCCACGCGCATCTCGATCAGCAGATGAGGATCGTGCTCGTTCATGCGGCGCAATAGCGCCGGCAGTTCGCTACCGACGATCAGCTGGCTGATGCCGATGGTCAGCCGGCGCTGCTCGACCTGGAAGGAGGCCATCGCGCGTTCGTGCGCGCCAACCAGTGAACGTGCCGCATCCAGAAAAATGCTGCCTTCGGCCGACAAGCGCACCTGGCGCGGCGTGCGTTCCAGCAAGCGGCGGCCAAGCTGGTCTTCCAGGCGCCGCAGCTTCAGGCTGAGTGCGGACTGGGTGGTATCGAGCACTTCCGCCGCGCGCGTAAAGCTTTGCAGGTCGGCGATGAAGACGAAGGCTTTGACGGCGTCGAGGTCCAGCGCTTTCACGGGATTCATCAGGTCGTTTTGCGATCGCCGGAATATACATCCATGATCCTGGCCAGGGCGGACCGTAGACTGGACTGGCCTACGGCGGCTCCGTCAGTCGGCTGCGGTATCCACGAACATCTCACCATTTTGGCCAAAGCGAATCACCGCGCGCTGCCTTGCACGCAATTGCTTTGCCGTGTCCACCGATGCCGACAGCGCCGGCGCCATCTCGGCGATATCCAGCGCGCGATTGCCGCGGCGACGTTGCTTGCCGGCAAAGCGAAAGCGGTTGTACTGCGACCATGAGCCCATCGACAACGCGCAGACCGCCGCGATGCTCAGCACCATGCTCAAGTCATTGGCGGCGTGCAGCGGATGCATCAGGCCCAGTTGCTTGTACGCATCGCCCAACCCGAACAGCCAGGCGAAGAAGGTGATCACCGGCAGCCACAGCGATATCCATAGTGTCCATGCCACGATGGTGACGATGGCGAACAGGCCACGTTGCAGCGGTTGCTGGCGGTGCGGCCGGTTGATGATCAGATCGGCTTTCATCGAATCCCCCTGTCAGGACTGGTCCAGATCGCCAGCGTGCCTTTGCGCTTGAAGATGGCTTTGGGCAACGCGACGATGGACGTGGCGGTAGTCAGCATCCAATAGACCAGCGGATACCAGATCATCCAGTAGTAGTTGCGGCCGATGCGCGCTTCGTAGCGGCGATCGATCAGCAGGCTGATCATGAATTGCAGCATGCACACCACACCCAGCACGACGCCGTTCCATTCCGGAAACAGCGCCGGCACGTGCAGCGCGGGCGGCATGTGGATCACATGGCCAAGCAGCCACAACACGACGATCACCGCCATGTCGAACGACCACGCCAGGCTCACCAGGTATTCGAACGCCACCAGCCACATGCGGCGCTGGCGCCAGCGCAACAGCTTCAGGCCATAGCGCAGCAGCACTTCGGAACCGCCCTGCGCCCAGCGCAGGCGCTGCTTCCATAAGCCGCGGAACGTTTCGGGCATCAGGATCCAGCACAGCGCATTGGGTTCGTAGCGGATTTCCCAATGCCGCATTTGCAGGCGCCAGCTCACGTCGATGTCTTCGGTCACCATGTCGGTGGTCCAGTAGCCGACGTCGTGCAATGCCGATTTGCGAAACGCGCAGATCACGCCGGAGACCGTGAAGATGCGCCCGTACACGCGTTGTGCGCGCTTGATCAGCCCGATGATCGACGAGAACTCGCCCACTTGCAGGCGTCCCAGCAAGGTCGAGCGGTTGCGGATGCGCGGATTGCCGGTGACGGCGCCTACGCGCGGGCTCTCCAGCATGTGCATCACCAGCCAGTGCGTGGCGTAGCTGTCGAGCAAGGCGTCGCCGTCGACGCACACGAGGTATTCGCCTTTGGCGGCGAGCGCCGCCGCGCGCAAGCCGGTGGCCTTGCCGCGATTGGTGGCCAGGTGCAGCACGCGCAGCTCGGGAATTTCCTTCATTAACTGATCGAGCTGCGCGCCGGTGTCGTCGGTGGAACCGTCGTTTACCGCGATGATCTCGACGTTCGGATAGGTCTGCTTCGCCAGGTGGTCGATGGTTTCGCGCACGTGCTCGCCTTCGTTATGGCAAGGCACGATCAGCGACACCAGCGGATACGACGGTAGCGGCGGCGGCTTGACGCGCGACGGCTCCCGGCGTTCCCAGCGGAAAAAATAGATCAGGCCGCCGCTCATCCAGATCAGCGACATCGCCAGCGGATAGAAGAAGGCAAAATTCAGCAAACTTTGGAGCGCATGGGTATGCATGGTCATCGCTCCGGATAGGGATAGTCAGCGATGGAGATCGCCGGGCGCACCGCTTCGAGCTGCGGATGGTTCTGGATGAAGTCGTCCGGGTAGTAGCCCAGATGGCGCGCGCCTTCGACCTGCAGCAGATGGAAGCGCGCGTCGAGGTCTTCGGTGGCAATCGGCTGGTTGGTGCGCCAGTCGTGGGCCGCCAATTCGAACAGCGCGCCATCCAGCGCATGCGGGCCCGTCGCGGCAACGCGTGCCACCAATGCGCGATACCAGCGCGCGGTGTCTTCCTGCTTGTCCAGCTGCGGCATCGCCATGATGGCGGTGACGTTGTAGCTGGCCAGGAAGGCCGGGAGGCTTTGCGCGAACCACGCCTCCGACGCCGGATCGACAATCGGCCGCGTGTAGATGTTGCGCACGGTTTTTACTTCCGGCCGCCAGCGCCGCACGCGCGCGGTGAGTTCCTGCGTAAAGTCGATCAGTGCAGCGGTGCGTTCGGCCGGCGACTTGTTGGACCACGGACCGAGATGGTCGGTGTCGCGAATATAGGCATCGTCGGAGAACAGCAGGCCGGCTTCGTTGGCATGCATGGCGAGGTCTTCGTACACGTCGCCGATCATCTGCCGTACGCGCGGATCCCACGGCGCCAGGCGGTAGTGATCGCCACCCGGCTTGGGTTCCCCGCCCAGCGACGGCAGGTTCGGCGCGCCCGGAAAACGGAAGGCGAGCACCGGCATCCACGCATACACGCGCACGCCGGCACGCGTGCGCAATTGCCAGGCCACGCGCGAGAACAGGTCCGCACGCATCGGCAGATGGCGATTGGGGAAATAAACAGCCTCCGCCACGCCGTCGCCTTTCGGGTCGGCATAGGCCTGCAGCCACACCTGGGTGGGATGCATGCGGCGAATGCGGTCGAGCAGATGCGAGAGATTGCGTTCCTGCTGCGCCGGGTCCGGATCGTAGACGTAGTCGAGATCCACTTGCACGGCGCGTACGGGATCGACGCGGCTTCGATGGCGGATCAGCCACGCAAGCCGGTTGGCGCTGATGTTGCCGCTGACCAGCAAGCGCGGCAGCGTGTGATCCTGCGGCGAAGCCGATACCACGTCGTCCAGGCTGAAGGAAACGCCCATGCCTTCGCTGGCGGCCACCTGCGTGGCGAGCTGGTTGTAGGCACCGTAAGGCCACACGACCGCGCGCGGGCGACGGCCAGTCGCGCGCTCGATTTCCTCGGCACTATGGGCCAAGTCCTTGCGCAAGCGCGCCGTGTAGGCAGCGACGCTTTCATAGCTTTTCGTATGCGCGTCGTATTCGAGCGTCACCACCGCCGGCAATTGGTTGCCTTGCGGATTGGCCGTGACGCCTTCGTGCAGGTCCCAGGTATGGGAGGCGAATTCCACCAGGCCGGATTGCTGCATCTGGCGCACCTGCTCCCAGCTCAGGAAGCAATCGCGCGTGCACGGGCCACCGTTGTACGGCATCGTCTGGCCGGCCGGCATGTCCATCCACGACCCCACCAGCGCCGACACTGCCGGATAGCGGTAGGCACGCAACAGGGGAAACACGCGCGTGTAGAAACTTTCCAGGCCGTCGTCGAAGGTGAGCAGCACGGCATGCGGCGGCAGCGGCGCGCCGCCCTGCCTGGCCTTGATCACCTGGTCGAGGCTGACCATGTGATAGCCATTGGCTTTCAGCCAGTCGAAATGGGCGATCAGATGATCGGTGCTGGTGGCATCCGGATCGCGATCGCCCTGCAGGCCGACGTCGTCGCGCACGTTGTGATAGGCAAGCACGATCAGCGACGCATCCGGCACGAATTCGTTCGCGCACGCCAACGGTGCGATGAGCAGCAGAAGCAGGGCGAGCAGGATCAGGCGCATCGCTACTCTCCCCAATGCATGGATACGTCCAGCACGACACGCGATTCGTGCCGGCCGTCGTAGGGTTGCCAGTGCCAGCTCACGCCCCAGCCGAAACGCAGGCCAGCGTGTGGCTGGAACAGTTGTCCATAGCGCGCGCTGGCCATCCAGCCGGTCGCGAAGTTGCGTTCCGCGTAACGGCCGAAGGCGACGTCGAAGCGTTGATTCCACACGCGGCTGTCGTATTGGTTGAGCACGTTTTGCAGCACGCCGGTGAGCGCATAGGAGCGATCCCACGCCGGGTTGAAATACGGGCGATCGGTTTCGCTGTTGATGGAGCCGCCGATCTCCACGCCACCGTCGAAGGTGAGGTTCGGACCGGTGTGCAGGCGCTGCACGGCATCTGCCAGCCAGCCCTTGCGCAGGTTGCCGTCGGTGAATTGATCGCGATACAGCGCCAGGCGCGCGGAGCTGAGTTCGTTCGCACGCCATTGCACGGCGGTGCTCAGCGTCTTGCCGTCAATGCCGTAGTACTGCGCACGCAGCGGCACATCCGCGCCGGCGCTGGCCCAATCGGAAGACCACGACCAATGATCGCCGATGGCCCAGTTGAAACCGGCTTCGACGTCCGTGCGGCGCACGTAGCGATCGGCTGACGGAAGCGCCTGCACGTAGAACGACAGATCGGTCATGAAACCCTGCAGGCCGAGGCCGCCGCGATCCCTCGCGACGTGGCCTTCGGGTAAAGCGGCAGACGAAGCGCGCGCCAAAGCCAGCACGCGCCAGTGGTTGTCGATAAGCGGACTGGCGAGCGTCGCCTGTGTTTCCTGATCGCGATCGCCGTAGTCGGGGCTGCTGCCCCGACCATTGTCGTGCGTGAGATCGAATTGCCAGCCGAGCTGGCGATGCCATGCATCGAGCGCATCCTGTACGCGGCCGCTGCGGCCGGCTTGCCGCTGCGCCTGGTCGAGCGCCGCTTGGGCGCCAGCGTAGTCATATACCGCGCTACGCAGATCGGCGTCGTCCAGATCGGCGTTCGTGTCGTGCTCGTCTTCGAGCGTAGCGGCGATTTTCATCGTTTCCGACGCGCGACGCGGCCAACCGCGCGCCAGTTCCGCCATTGCCAGCTGGCGGCGCAGGTCCGCATTGCCGGGGGCTTCGGCGCACATCGCGGCAAGGCGTTTGTACGCATCGGCAAGCTGGCCTGCGTCTGCGTGCAATTGAACGGCGGTGGAGTCGGCGTCGACCTTGCGCGAATTCTGTTTGGCACCGCGGACGCCGGGCGTATGTAGCCAGCGAGGTTCGTCGGCGGCCAGCTTGTCGATCATCGCGAGCGACTTGCGCGTGCGTCCGGCATCAAAATACGCTGAAGCCAGGCCAAGGCGCGGATCGACGTCGCCCGGTTGATACGGGCCCGGATCGTGGCGAATGCTGTTTTCGTAGAGCGTGATGGCTTCACGCGGACGGTGCTCTTGCATCATCGCATCGGCGACGGCGTTTTCCGCATACGGCGGCAGCTGCACGCCCTGCTGCTTCAGCTGCGCGTATTGGGCGAGTGCTTCCTTCGCGCGATCGCCCTGGTCCAGCGCCACCATCAGATCGAGCTGCGCGCGCCTGCGTACATCGGCGGGCGCAGCGGGGTCGTTCGCGATGCGCTGGATATCGTCGATCGCTTTGTCGTTGTCCGCGTATGGTTTGGTGGCATCGGCGGGCACGCCTTTGGCCCAGCGCACTTCATGCGCGGCGACATCGGCCTGCAGGGTTTCGCGCTCGCCCGCGCTGAGCGGCGGTGAAAGCGTGGCGGCGAGTTCCTCGGCGCGGGCGGCGCCGCCGAGCTCCGACAACAGCTGGATGGTAAGCAGCTGCGCCTGGCGATCATCGGGCCAACGCGCCAGCACGTCCTGGCAATGCGCCAAGGCTTCCACGCGACGGCCGGCGTTGTGCTCCGACTTGGCCTGCGCCAGCAGCGTCTCGCGGTCGGCCATGCCTTGCGCGGCGATGGCGTCGCACGCCGAGCACAAGGCAAGCACAACGAGCACCGCCAGCGTTCCACGCCGCAGCCTCGCCGTACGCGCCGTGGATACCCTGTCGTTTTGCACGCGCTTACCCATCGCCAGTGCTGCTCTCGCGCCTAACGTAAAAATTCAAAAGTCCGGTGAAGCGTTGAACCCCTGCTCCGTCGAACACCCTGTCTCTGCAGGAATGGAGTCGCAAGAATCGGGCCAGCGCATGTGAAGACTTCTGCGAGGTGGCAAATCAATGGCAGAAGCAACGGCGCGCAGGGAAATATCTGTCTAAAAGGACCGCAAACCGCGGCAATGGCTTGTTTATCCGGTAAATCCTGCGACCGGGACGATCCCCGGCTACGCTGCCGCGAGCGTGCCGACGTGACGCAATTCCCCTATGCCGCCACGCGGCAGCGACTGTTTAGGTCACTTTTGTGTCGGCGCGGAGACGCGTAGGCGGGGATGCAATCCCAGCAGCTTGGGCTGCGTTCCAGCCTACGCGAGCACCCAACCTGCGAGACCCTACTTCGCGGGCCGCAGGCCGAACAGGATCAGCAATACGGCACCGACGCAAATGCCGCAATCGGCAACGTTGAACGTCGGGTAGTACCAATCGCGGTAATAGACCTGGATGAAGTCGGTGACCTGCGAGGCATGCAGGCGGTCGATCAGGTTGCCAAGCGCGCCGCCGATCACCAGCGAGAGCGGCAAGGCGGTACGCCATTCGCGTCGCGCCGTGCGTGTGAGCCATACGAGCAGCGCTGCTGTGATCGCCAGCGCCAGCAGCACGAAGAACCAGCGCTGCCAGCCGCTGCCTTGCGCGAGGAAGCTGAAGGCCGCGCCGGTGTTGAAGGCCAGCGTCCAGCTGAGGAAACCGGGGATGACCGGGTGCGGTACGCCTTCCGGCTGCAATGCGGTGAGCGCCCACCACTTGGTGAGCTGATCGAGGCCGATCAGCAGAGCGGAGAGCAGCAGCCAGGGGAGTGCGTTGGGTTTGGGATGCATGAGTTTCTCAAGATCACGTGACGGTGCCGAGGATGGTTCCTTCCCCCGCGTGCAGGGGAGGGTTGGGGCTGAGGTATCCCCACGTTTTTACTCGTCATTCCGGCGAAGGCCGAGGCGCTTCGAAATAGGCTCGATGTAACCCTTAAATTTTCAGGATAGTTAGCAAAAAAAATGTGGATATACCTCAGCCCCCCACCCCCAAGCCTCCCCTGCTACACATGGGGAGGGAGTTGGTTTTCGGCGGGATCAGAACCACTGGCGATGTTCACCAGGCCCTTCGACGTTGCTCACACAACGCTCGCAAAGTTCCGGATGCGCCGGATCGCTACCCACATCCTCGCGGCGATGCCAACAACGGATGCATTTGGTTGCCTCGCTTACTTCCGCCTGCACATACGCCTCGCCATCTGGCAACAGCACAGGATCGGTAAATGGAGGGCGAGGATCGGGTCGATCATCAAGCGTCTTTAGACTTATGTCCGACGTAATGAAGAAGAAACGTAACTCTTCCAGATTCGGCCTGTATCGCTCGAGAACCGGAGGATAAAGATACAAGGTGAGCTTTGCCTCCAATGCAGCACCGATCTTTTCCGCCTTACGCATCTCTTCCAGCACGCGCGATGCGGTATCGCGCATGGCTAGCAGATCCGCCCAGTAACGGCGTTGCTCGGGCGAGCTTTGCGTATTCACCAGCCCGTCGTACCAGGTTTCGAACAGCACGCTCTCGCCGCGCTCGCCCGGCATGTGCTGCCAGATCTCTTCCGCCGTGAACGACAGCACCGGCGCCAGCCAGCGCACCAGCGCTTCCAGGATGCGGTACATCGCACTCTGCGCACTGCGCCGGCCGAGGCTTTCGGTCGGCATGGTGTAGAGGCGATCCTTGGTGATATCCAGGTACAACGCGCCCATTTCGTTGGTGCAGAAGTTCTGCACGCGCTGCACGATTTCGGGGAAATCGTAGCGCTCGTACGCCGACTTCACCGTCTGCTGCATCTCATAGGCCTGCGCCACCGCCCACTGGTCGAGCAGCAGGCTTTGTTCCACCGGCAACAGATGTTTGGCCGGATCGAAGCCATCGAGATTGCCGAGCAGGAAGCGCGCAGTGTTGCGGATGCGGCGATACATGTCCGCCACGCGCTTGAGGATTTCCTCGGACAAGGACATCTCGTAGCGGTAATCGGTAGAAGCCACCCACAGGCGCAGGATGTCCGCACCCATGCGGTTCATGATGTCCTGCGGCTCGATGCCGTTGCCCAGCGACTTGGACATCTTGCGGCCCTGCGCATCGACGGTGAAGCCGTGCGTCAGCAGTTGCTTGTACGGCGGCTTGCCATCCAGCATCGACGAAGTGAGCAGCGACGAGTGGAACCAGCCGCGATGCTGGTCGGAACCCTCCAGATAAAGATCGGCGGGGAAATGCTGCACATCGGCGTGCGAGCCGCGCAGCACGTGCCAGTGCGTGGTGCCGGAATCGAACCACACGTCCAGCGTGTCGCGGTTCTTTTCGTAGTGCTCGGCATCGGCGCCCAGCAGCTCTGCCGGATCGAGGCTTTGCCACGCTTCGATGCCGTGCTGCTCGACGCGCTGGGCCACTTCTTCCAGCAGCTCCGGCGTGCGCGGATGCAGCTCGCCGCTTTCGCGGTGCACGAAGAACGCCATCGGCACGCCCCATTGGCGCTGGCGCGAGAGCGTCCAGTCCGGACGATCGGCGATCATGTTGTGCAGCCGCTGCTTGCCCCATGCAGGGAAGAACTGCGTCGCTTCCACGCCTTCCAGTGCCGTTTCGCGCAAGGTTTTGCCGCCATCTTTCGGCGTAAGGTCCATGCCCGCAAACCACTGCGACGTCGCGCGATAGATGATCGGCGTCTTGTGGCGCCAGCAATGCATGTAGCTGTGCGCGTATTTGTTCTGGTGCAGCAGCGAACCGGCCTGGTCCAGCGCCTCGACGATCTTGGGATTGGCCTTCCACAGGAACATGCCGCCGAACAGCGGCAGCCACGATGCGTACACGCCGTTGCCCATCACCGGGTTGAGGATGTCGGCATCCTTCATGCCGTAGGCCTTGCACGACTGGAAGTCTTCCACGCCGTATGCCGGCGCGGAGTGCACGATGCCGGTGCCGCTATCCAGCGTGACGTAATCAGCGAAATAAATCGGCGCCAGGCGCGCATACCCCGGGTCGACCGCATACAACGGATGGCGGAATTTCAAGTCGCCCAGCTCATGGCCTTCCACCGAGGCCACGATGTGCCCTTCCATGCCGTATGTCTTCAGGCACTCTTCGACGCGATCGGTGGCGAGGATCAGCAAACCCTTGGGCGTGTCGACCAGGCTGTAGCTGAATTCCGGATGCAGGTTGAGCGCCTGGTTGGCGGGAATCGTCCAGGGCGTAGTGGTCCAGATGACGAGCTGGCCGTTAGGCTTGGGCAACTTCTCCAAGCCAAACGCCTTGGCCACCGCAGCTGGATCGTCAAAGGCAAAGCCGACGTCGATGGCGATGTCGGTCTTGTCTTCGTATTCCACCTCCGCCTCGGCCAAGGCAGAGCCGCAATCGAAGCACCAGTTGACCGGCTTCAGGCCGCGATAGATGTAGCCCTTGCGCAGCAGCTCGGCCAGCGCGCGGATTTCGCCCGCTTCGTTCTGCGGCGCCATGGTGAGGTAGGGACGATCCCATTCGCCCAGCACGCCGAGGCGCTTGAAATCGCCCTTCTGCTTGGCGATCTGCTCGCTGGCGTAGGCGCGTGCCTTGCTCATCACCTCGCTGGTGGGCAGGTTCTTGCCGAACTGCTTTTCGATCTGGATCTCGATCGGCATGCCGTGGCAATCCCAGCCGGGCACGTACGGCGCATGGAAGCCGGCGAGCAGTTTGGACTTCACCACCACGTCTTTCAGGATCTTGTTGATTGCGTGGCCCAGGTGGATGGTGCCATTCGCATAGGGCGGGCCGTCATGCAGCACGAACATCGGGCGGCCTTGGGTCCTGGCCTGGATCTGCGCGTAGCGGTTTACCTTTTCCCATTCGGCCAGCCAGCCCGGTTCGCGCTTGGGCAAGTCGCCGCGCATCGGGAAAGTGGTCTGCGGCAGGTTGATGGTGCTCTTGTAGTCCTGGGTCATCGCTCGGGTGCCGTGTGGTTACGGTGGTTCCGCTTCGATGCCCGGAGGGGAACCGAAGCCTCGTGCTATTCACTCGCCGCGCGCGATTGGGGTGCTCAAAGCCCTTTTGCATGGGTGTCACTGGTTCTAGCTGTTCGCAGACCACAGGGCCATCGGCGAAGGCAGACTGGCTGTCTGTCGAGACGATGGACCGCAGGTATGCGGACAGATAGAGCCGGTGGCGCCCATGCAAAAGGGCTTTGAGCACCCCCTGCGCACGCGCTTCGGCGAGGCTCGTCAAATAATAATGATCGCCAAGGCTGGTGCCGTGGACGGAATGTGCAAGCTGGACATGGCGTTACTCATGATGCGGCCTGGTTCGCGTCGATCAATGCCGGGTTCATCCCAAGGATTTCCCGGGCGGAACGCGCATCATGCCGCATTTGCTCCTTCAATGCGTCCAGTCCATCGAATTTCATTTCGTCGCGCAGCTTGGCCACCAACTCCACCGCCATGCGCTGGCCGTACAGATCGCCCTCGAAATCGAACAGGTGCACTTCCAGCAAGGGCTCGACCACCTCGTTGACGGTGGGCCGCGTGCCGAGGCTGGCCACGCCCGGCCAGCTGCATTCGCCCTCGCCCAGGCCCACGCGTACGGCGAAGATGCCATGTACCGGCGTTACGCGATCGCGCAGATGAATGTTGGCGGTGGGGAAACCCAGCTCGCGGCCAAGGCGGTTGCCATATTCCACCTTGCCCTCGATCACGAACGGCCGGCCCAGCAATGGCGTCGCCGCGCCGAAATTACCGGCGGCCAGCAAGGCCCGCACCCGGCTGGCGGAAACACGCTCGCCGTCCAGCAGCACGGCCGGCATGGTGTGCGCGATAAAGCCGCGTTCCTTGCCGATCCGCTCCAGCATGGGCACGTCGCCCGCACGCTTGTGGCCGAAGCGGAAATCGCCGCCCACCCACACTTCGCGCACGTTGAGCCGATCGATCAGCACACGCTGCACGAAATCTTCCGGCGACATGGCGGTGAGCGCCTGGTTGAAGCGCAGCAACAGCGTGCGTGCCATGCCGGCGGCGGCGAAGCCCAGCAGTTTTTCACGCACGCTCGACAGGCGCGGTACCGGCTCTTTCGAGAAATAGGCGCGCGGCAGCGGCTCGAAACTCACCACGATGGGTGTGCAGCCGAGCGCCTGCGCGCGCTGGCGCACTTCGCTGAGCAAGGCTTGATGGCCGCGATGCAGGCCGTCGAAAGCGCCGACCGCAATCACGCTGCCGTCGGGGGCCAGACACGGCCCTGCGACGTCCCGGGATAGTTTCATCATGCGGGGATTATAGCGATCAGTCATGTTGCAAATCGCGCAAGCGGAAACCGGTGGCGAACAGCACCGCGACATAGGTCGCCCCACCTGTACCGACCAGCAAGGCCAGACGCCACACTCTTCCAGCCACTGTCAGCAGTGTCCAATCCGGCCAGTACCAAC
This sequence comes from Dyella sp., assembly GCF_036746095.1. Taxonomy (NCBI): domain Bacteria; kingdom Pseudomonadati; phylum Pseudomonadota; class Gammaproteobacteria; order Lysobacterales; family Rhodanobacteraceae; genus Dyella; species Dyella sp. The sequence goes on along the minus strand of NZ_DAIOEU010000033.1, from coordinate 14,321 downwards.
GCCCTAACAGCAACAGCGCGACCATCGCCGCGCATGCCAGCGCCAGCCTTGTCAGATGACGCCCCCACCCCGGCTGCAGCTGATAGATATCCGCCTGGCGCAGGCAGCGCCACAACAGCACCAGGTTGACGTAGCTCGCTATCGCACTGGCCATGCCCAGCGCCAGGTGCAGTCCCGGCACTTTCGACAAGCCATCCAGCAAGGGGAGGGATTTCAATGCCGCGGGTGCCCACAGCGTGTAGAGCGTCAACAGGAACACGCCGTTGAGCAGCATGTTGGCAAGCAGCGAGGTGACGCCGGCGCGCACCGGCGTACGCGTGTCCTTGCGCGCATAGAACGCCGGCAGCAGTACTTTCACCAGCGCATAGGCCGGCACGCCGAAACTTAGCGCCGTCACCGACAGCGTAGTCATGCGCGTATCGAACGGACGGAACTGCCCGTTCTGGAACAGCGTGGCGACCAGGGGCTGGGCCAGCAGCATCAAGCCGAACATCGCCGGCACGGCAATCAGCAGTGTGGTGCGCAGACCCCAATCGAGCGCTTTGGAAAAGCCGTCGTGATCGGTGGCAACGTGATGGCGCGACAGCGAGGGCAGGATCACCGTGCCCAGCGCCACGCCGAATACGCCCAGCGGCAGTTCGAGAAAACGATCCGCTTGCGACAGCCAGGTCTGCGAACCGGAAATCAGCAGCGATGCGATCACCGTGTCGAACAGCAAATTGATCTGCGCTACAGAAGATCCGAACAAGGTCGGCACCATCTGCCGCATGATCCGCTGCACTTGCGGATGACTCCACCCCCAGCGCGGCCAGGCCAGCAAATCAAGCGTGCGCAACGCAGGCAGTTGAAACAGCACCTGGAACACACCCGCGACAAGCACCGCCCACCCCATCGCCAGGATCGGTGTCTGCAGACATTTCGACAGCCACCATGCGCCGGCGATCATGCACAGGTTGAGGATGACCGGCGTAAGCGCCGGCAGGCCGAAGCGATGGAAACTGTTGAGCGCCCCGCCCGCCAGCGCCGTCAACGAAACGAACAGCAGGAACGGAAACGTGAGCCGCAGCAGTTCGACGGTGAGCGTGAACTTGTGCGGCTCATCCACCGCGCCCGGCGTGAACACGGCCGCCACCTGCGGGGCGAACAACACGCACAACGCCGCCACCACCAGCAGCACGCCACCCAGCGTGCCGGCCACGCGCGACATCAGTTCCTTCAGCTCGGCATGCGTGCCCTTCTCCTTGATCTCCGTGAAGACCGGCACGAAGGCAGTGGAAAATGCACCTTCCGCGAACATGCGGCGCATGAAGTTGGGAATGCGGAACGCCACCCAGAACGCATCGGTGGCGACATTGGCGCCGAACACGTGGCTGATGGAAATATCCCTGAGCAGCCCGAGCACGCGCGAGACCATGGTCATGCTGCTGAAAGAGAGCAGCCCGCGTAACAGGCTCGGCGACTTCATGCTTCTCCCGATGTTCAATGGGCCGTGAGCGGCTAGCGCCGAATTCTGACAGTCAGGCGACGTGTTGCAACCGGCGCGACGCTACCTGGCCGTTGGTCGCGAAAACCAGACGAACAGCGCGACGATGACGATACGCGCCACGATATTTGCCACAAGCAAGGAATTCCCCATCTGCCGCCAGGCGGCGTATGCCTCCAGCAATGCGGAAGTTGCATGGAAGACGATGCAGCCACCCGCAATCAGGCGCAGCGCCCGCGCCTCGGCAAGCCGACTACCTCCGAAAGAGAGAAAGGCGATCCCGAATTCGGCGCCGGCCAGCAAATAGGCCAGGAGATCGTCATCCGGCACCAGGTGCACGCCGGCCATGCGTGGAATCGCACCCGGCGACACGGCAAGCACGATCGCCGCCGCCAGCGTGATAACGCCATGGATGAGCAGGAGTTTTCGCAAGCCGCCAAAACTCGCCATGGTGCCGCCTTGCCGATGGAAACGGCCATTCTCGGCTTTTTGCTGCGGAATCGGTGACAATAGCCGGACAGCCGGGCAAACCGGCCCAAGCGCTTGACCATTCAACAAATTACGGCCATAATCGCCGTCTTTTTCCAGCCCAGCATTCATTTCGGAGTTCTACCTTGGCCAACATCAAGTCCGCGAAGAAGCGCGCGCGCCAGTCCGAGCAGCACCGCCTGCGCAACGCCAGCGCCCGTTCCATGGTTCGTTCCGCCCTGCGCAAGGTCGTCAAGGCGATCGAGGCTAAGGACAAGACTGCCGCCGTGGAAGCCTTCGCGGCTGCCCAGCCGGTGATGGATCGCTACGCCGCCCGCGGCCTGATCCACAAGAACAAGGCCGCTCGCCACAAGAGCCGCCTGAACGCCAAGATCCGCGAGCTGGCCTAAGGGCTGGCGAGCATAAGGGTTGGTACGGAAAAGCCGGCGGAAACGCCGGCTTTTTTCATGCCCAGGAAAAGGGCCGCGGGTAAACCTCATTTTCGTCGTCCCGGCGAACGCCGGGACGGCATAAATCGCGATCCTGATCGGCATGGCAATGTCGGGGTTCGCATTCGCTCACCCTGACCCACGGCTACGAGGCGAGCCGCGCCTTCATTGCCCGCACTTCTTCCACGCTGGTCTGCTCGGTATCCGGCGCCAGATCCTTCAAGGCCGGATTGAGATACCGCATCGACGATTTCACCCTCACCTTCGCCGAGCCATGAAACTCATGCGCGCCGGTCAGCCGCACCACCTCGGCCAGATTGCCCGGGCGAATACCCGCCCCGGCCATCACCCTGATCCGATCACCGGCCTGCTTGACCAGGCTGGCAATGACCGGAGCGCCAGCCAATGCATTTGCGCATCCGCCCGAGGTAAGCACGCGCTCGCAGCCCAACGCCATGATGCTGTCCAGTGCGCGATTCAAATCCGCGCTGGCATCGATCGCGCGATGGAAGGTCACGCCCAGCTTGCCGGCCGCACGCACCAATTCACCGCAACGCGGATCGACATGTCCGTCCGCATCCAGTGCACCGATCACCACGCCGTCAAAACCCAGGCCGACGCAGGTTTCGATATCACGCCGCATCATCTCGAAGTCGGCCTCGCCGTACAGAAAATCACCCGCACGCGGCCGCACCAGCACGTAGACCGGAATGCGCACCCGCTCGCGCACCACAGCCAGCATGCCGTAAGAAGGCGTAATGCCGCCCTCGGCCAGGCTGCTGCAAAGTTCGACGCGATCCGCGCCACCTTCCTGCGCCGCGAGGGCGGAAGCCAGCGAGCCGGCGGCGATTTCAAGCAAAGGCTGTTGGGACATCAGGTGTAAGTCGTCTGGTAGAGGCTGGGCGATGCGAGCAGGCGATCTTGTTGTTGTTTGTCGCATACGGCATAGGTGAAGCCTTTCTGGATGGCATAGGCACCGCACTCGCCGTCGCGCCGCAAGGCGAGGAAGCCAACCTGCATTTCCTTCGTTGCTTCCGGGCGCTTTTTAACGATGCGGCGCACCGCCTCTTCGCAGGCTTCCTGCGGGCTGCGACCCTGGCGCATCAATTCCACCACCAGGAAGCTGCCGGCGTTGCGGATCACTTCCTCGCCCACGCCAGTCGACGTCGCACCACCCACTTCGTTGTCGACGTACAAGCCGGCGCCAATGATCGGGCTATCGCCCACGCGGCCATGCATCTTCCACGCCATGCCGCTGGTCGTGCAGGCGCCGGCAAGGCGGCCATTGGCATCGACCGCCAGCATGCCGATGGTGTCGTGATTGTTCTTGCCGCCCGGCATGCCGAGATTCTGCAGGCTGCGGTGGTAATCGATGTTTTCGCTGTTCGCCACCGGCGTGTACTTGGCCTGTTTCAACCATTCGTGCCACGCTTTTTCCGATTCGGGCGTAAGCAAATTTTCTTTCTTGAAGCCTTGCTGCAAGGCGAATTCCAAAGCGCCATCGGCGACCAGCAATACGTGTGGCGTGTTTTCCATCACCTTACGCGCAACATTGATGGGATGGGCGATATGCTCCAGCGCTGCCACCGCACCGCACATGCCGTCGCCATCCATGATGCTGGCATCCAGCGTCACGTGCCCATCCCGGTCGGGGTAGCCGGCGCGGCCCACGCTGTGATTGTGCATATCCGATTCCGGCACCATCACGCCCTGTTCCACCGCATCCAGTGGCTTGCCGCCTTTGCCGAGCACGGCCCATGCGGCGAGATTGGCCGGCACGCCGAAATCCCAGGTGGAGACGACGCGTGCGCCGACGTTGCCTGGGACAGCGCCCGCTACGGTTGCAGCGGTGCGGGAGAGGCGTGGCAGGGCCAGCGCAGAGCTGGCCAGCAGGGTGGTCTTGAGGAAATTACGGCGATCGGTCATGGGCATCTCCAGCGGGAGGACAGCGCATGATGAAGGATTGATGGACTGCTTGCATCCTTCACAGGTCATGTTTGGGGAGGAGGCTGCGCACCACGAATCGTCATTCCGGCGAAGGCCGGAATCCAGTGCAAATACGTTGTGCGAAACACCCAGCTTAAAAAAGATGTGTCCTTCGGACGCATATTTAGACTGGATTCCGGCCTTCGCCGGAATGACGATTCGGCAATTAGCCGCAAATGGGAAAAAGGAAGCTGGTCACGCGCTGCCAGGCAAAATCCCATGCAATGCGCTCCTGCTCCAGGCGCGCCTGTTTGTACTCGCCATGACGCAATGCCCGGTACAAGCGCTGCTCTTCCTCATTGAGGCCCGAAAATTCCAGCGCTCCGTGCGGCTTCTCTTCCCTGCCCCACAACGACTTGAACGCCAGCAAGGTTTCCTCATCCATCATCAGCGACTGCGCCTGCGGCAGGTACGTGCGCAAGCGGCTCAAAATGGCCAGGCCATGCGTATCGATATCGCCCCAGTAATACACGGGACGCTGCGCCAGCCATGGCAGTCGTGCCAACGCGTCCACCGCATAGCCGCGACGCATGAATACCGCCGTGCCAGGCAAGTCTTCGCAAGCCAGACCGGTGATGAGGTTTTCCACGATGAGCACTTGCCGCACTGGCAAGCTCAGGCCCATGAATTCCTCGGCAGGCGCTTCGATATCGGAAAGCCCGCCACATACCGCGCGAAGCGCGGGATCAAGCAAACGCATACGCAAGCGGTCGGGCGCGGCACGCAAGCCGGTTGCCGTATAAAAGTCGGTTGTCGCTTCGGATGCCCGCAACGCACTGACCCAAGCGGCTACGACTGCGCGACGTGATTCCACCCATTTGCTGTCAATGCCGGGTATCGGCAATTGGCGTGGATACAGGCCCGACGCCGGATGACGCCATAACCATCCCACCACGCTGCACAGCCGCTCGAAATCGGCCCGTTCCAGTTCGGCCAGCAGATCGAAATGGCGCGACAACTCGGCATGCCAGGTAGCGCTATCCGCCCACGCCGCCAAGTCGGTAAAGCGCTGCTTCGCTTGCGACCAGCGCGCGGACTGGCCCAATGCCTTGGCCACCGCTTCCGGTGTGGCAAATTGCCAGGCACATGGAACCTGTTGCTCGCCGACGCGCGGCCATGTGCGTGTCTCATAACGCACCGCGCCCTCGCCATTGCGCGAGACGCCCCGCCATTGCGCAAGCCAGGCATCGAAGCGCGCCCAGTCGTCCAGCAGTTTGGCTTCCGTGGGCGGCTCCGTGCTCAAGGCCAGCGGCCACTCGCCCTCGCCCAGCAACCAGTTGCGCCGCTGGTTCTGCCAGCGCGACAGCAGCCGCCGGCGCAGTTCCTCAGGCGTCCGCATCGACCTGACGTGCCTTCTCGGGCAAAGCCAGCCGCTTGTTGCCCTGGTCGTATTCGATCAGCAACACGCCTGAATCGTGACGGCCAGTGATATCGACGAAGCAGGCGCCCCCGATGAACGGCTCCAGCGTCATCACCGATTTCAGCGGCGTCGCCACCACCATCTGGAAGCCGAAGTTTTCGAAGATATTCATCGCCAGCGCGGTGAATTCGTTGTCGGCCTTGTCGAAGGCTTCATCAAGCACCACCGGTGCGTAGCGCGGCAGATGGCCGTCGTCGCCGCCCAGCTGATAACGCAACGCGGCGGCAAGGCACGTCGTCGCCAGCTTCTGGCGCTGACCGCCGGATTTGCCGGCACCGCTGCGATATACCTCCACCGTATCCCGCGTGTTGGCATCTTTCTCCACGCCCACGAATTCCACATGCTGGCGTACATCGAGCACCTGCTCGCGCCAGCGCTTGTGCTCGGGATCATCGGCGGCGAGCTTCGCCACCAGCTGGCGCAAAACGGCGAACTGCGCTTCGGCCCGATCGCGGTCTTCGGTCTGGTGATGGGAAAGCACGTCGCGCAACTGCAGCTGGAATTCGCGCACTTCCGGCAAGTTGCGATCGGTGAGGTCGATCTGCAGCAGCGTGCCGCGATTGAACGGCACGCGCTCGAGGCTTTCGTTCACCTCATCCATGCGCTGGCCGATCGACTTGCGCGCTTCCGTCATGTGTTTCTGCAATACCAGCAGGTTCTGCTTGCTCTGGCTTTGCAGCAGTTCGAAGAAGCGCGCTTCGTGCTTGGGCAGGCCGTCCAGCTCCAGGCGACGCAGGCGCGAGAGGAAGCTTTCCACCGAATCCATGTTCGGCGTGAAGTCGGCGCTGTCCTGCGGCCACTTGCGGCAGAAGCTGCGGAAGCATTCCTCGATGGCTTGCACCAATGCGTTGTCTTCCTGCGCATGCTCGGCCAAGGCGACGTTCAAGCCGTCCTTCACCTGATTGACCTGGCGATCGAGGTTGTCCAGCAACAACGACGGGTGCTGCGGCAAGCGAGCCGCCAGCGCTTCCGCTTGTACGGACGAAAGCCCCATGGCGTGGGCAAGCGGCAGGCAGGATTCGCGCTGCCGGGTGAAACCGTTGCGATCGCGCTCCAGCGACAGGCGCTCGGCCGATGCATCTTCCAGCGTCTTGGCCGCCCGTGCACGCGCGATGCGTTCGGTATCGAGCTGGCGCATGATCTCTTGCAATGTGGCGTCGCCCGCACGCAGCTGCTGCAACTGGTCTTCGATATCGCCCAGGCGACGCAGCTTGGGCGCGACGTCGATTTCTTCCCATTCGAGGTTGACCAGTTGCGAAGCAGCCAGGCGGCGGTCGCCATCGGCATCGCGCTCGGCTTTCAGTTTGTCCAGCTCGGCGGCGCCTTGCGCAATCGCCTGCGCCAGCTCCTGCCCTTCACGCTCGAAGACGGCTAGCTTGTCGCGATTGTCGAAGCCCAATAGCCAGTTGCGGCGATCGTCCACCGCGCGGCGGTCGTCTTTTTCGTGGCGATCGCCACCATGCTTGACCAGGCCTTCGCGCGTGATGGCGCGGTCGGCGTTGCGCAGCGCGGCCGGCGTATCCACGCAGGCGTAATCGAAGCGGCGCGTGAGCTCATGGGTCAGCCAATCGCGATGCGCGTGATCGCGGATGTCCAGGCGATGCACCAGCGAGCGCGACTCCAGCACGCGATTGCCAAGTGAGTCGACACGGCCCACCCGGTAATACACCAGCTTGCCGCCCAGATGCGTTTTGTTGACCCAGTTGGAGACTTCGGCGTACTGGCGTTCGTCCACCAGCAGCGACAAGGCAAAGCCGTGCAGCACGCGCTCGACGGCGCCGCGCCACGCGGCAAATTCGGTTTTGACTTGCAGCAGCTCGCCAACGAACGGCAGCGCGTTCTCCGACCAGCCCAGTTCGCTGCACAGACGGGCACGCATCGCCTGGATCGGTGCGGGAATGTTGGAGGGATTGCGCTTCAAGGCTTCGATTTCGGCACGCACGCCGGCAAAGCGCTGGCTGGCCTGATCGCGCTCGCGCTTGAGCGCGTCCATGCGCTCTTCCAGGCCGGTGGCGCGATCACGCGCACCATCGAGCAGTTCACGCGAGCCGCCGACGATCTCCGCGAAACCGCCCGCGGTGGAAGGCATGGTCCAGCCCAGCTCACCGCACGCGCGTTCGGCCTTGTCGCGGCGCTTCATGCGCTCGTCGCGCTCGCGGCAAACCTGCTCATGCTCACGCTCAAGCTGGTCGATCAGGTCGCCGCCTTGTTCGCGGCGCTGTTGCTCCAGATCAGCCAGGCGGCGATCGTGGTTTTCCAATGTTTGGCGACGTTGGGCGATTTCACCTTCCAGCGCGACGTCGCGCACCTTCAGTTCAGCCAGGCGCTCATCCAACAACACCAGGCGGCGCTGTTCTCGCCAGGTATCCACGCACAAATGCAGCTCGCGCAAGGTGCTGGTTTGGCGCCGCAGCTTTTGCAGGTTTTCGTGCGCAGCGCGGGCGGGCACCAGGGTATCGACCTGCTCGCGCGCGATCACCACCGCCTTGTGCGCGGCATCCAGTTCACCGAAGTCCGTCACCAGTCGATTGGCTGCACCGAACGTTTCGGGCTCATCCAGCATGAAGCCGCGCAGGAAGCCGTTGAGATCACCGAGGTTCTTGGCCGACTGCGTCTTGTGCAGCAGCTTCAGCGCCATTTCGTTCTGGATGCCGAGCAGCCGGCGGAAGCGTTCGGCATAGCCGGAGAAGGTGTCGAAGTGATGCACGTCTTCACCGAGGCGCGCCTTGAGCTTGCGCAGGTCCAGATCGAAGCCTTGCATTTCGGTCGCAACGTCGAACGCGCGCTCGCACACCATATAGTGCTTCTTCACGTCCCCCGCGGTGGAGCCGTTGCCGGCAATCCAGAACAGGCGGATCAGGCTGACCGTTCCACCCACGGCATTGCGGTATTCCAGTACCAGCGCGGTCCAGGTACTGCCCTTGCGCAGGTACTGCGTGGCGATCTCGCCGGATTCGCCATCGTGCTGGTCCGCCCATGCGCCGCGCACGTAGGAGACCAGGCTGCGGTCGCGACCGCTGCGTTCGGCTTCGCGCGCGGCAGCATTGAAGTCCACCAGGTTGGGCGGCACCAGCAAGGCCGACATGGCATCGAGCAACGTGGATTTGCCCGAGCCCGAACGGCCCACGAACAGAAAACCACGCTCGGCGATGGGTACATCGACCAGGCCGCTGAAGGTGCCCCAGTTGAACACCTGCAGGCGCCGCATGCGGAATTGCTCATCGCGCGGATCGGGCAGGTCGGAAAGGAACAGCGAGGGTGTCGTGTCGCGCTTCGCTGATTTGCCCGTGGCCGCGGACTTGGCCTTGGTCTTAGCGTTCATCCGCAAGCTCCTCCGTGGCTTCGTCCGCTTCGCGCAACTGACGGTAGATCTGCGCCAGGTTCTGTACGTCCTCGGCGGAGAACAGCAGCTTCAACGCGGGCGACACTTCATAGCGATCTTCGCTGCCACGCAGTTTTTCCAGCACGTGGTTGTCCTTCATCTTGCCGATGGAAGCCGTCACGCGCTTGTTGAAGCCGGCGCGATCGGTGGAAAGGTTCTTTTCGTAAACCGACAAGGCATCGACCAGCACGCTTTCTTCCACGACGGCACGATGGCCTTGCGCATCGGCTTCGGCCAGTTGCTGGCGCAGGTACAGCAACAGCACCGAGTCGATGAAGGTAAGCGGCGAGCTACGCAGCAACACTGGCGTTTCCAATTCGCCGGTGTCGGCTTGGCGTGTGAACGCCACACCCGCATCGCGGTCTAGCACCAGTTCCAGGAACAGATCGTTGAGGTGCGAACGCAACTGTGTTTCGTAGCGCAGGATGGCCGGCCATAGCTGGCTATGCCGCCCTTGATCGACGCTGGGGCCGCTCAGCAATTGGCACATGGCGCGGCGCGCATCCAGCGGCAATGCGCCGGTGTCGCCGTCGAACAATGCGCCGTCGCGTGACGGCTTTTTTTCTGGTTCGACAGGAAATGTTTCGTCTTCAAGCAAATTCATTGCGTTTCCCTTTCAGAAACCACACCAGGGGAATGCGCGCCTGGCGCCACTGGCCGTCGCCGCCCTTCCAGCGCACGGCTTCGTGTTCATTGCCGATCACGCCGTGACGCGTAGCCAATGAGAGGTAGCCGATCACGCTGCCCAGCCCTTGTTCCGCCGGCTTGCGTTCCAGCACCTCACCGATGGAAAGCTGGTCGTGCTCGGCCAGCAGTTCGTGCAGATCACGACGCAGGCTGCGGAAATCGATTTCGGAGGCGGCCACCAGTTCGCTCACGCTATCGAGCGAAATCGCGGCGCCTTCGCTGCGCACGATGCTGCCGTCCACCTGGGCGTTACGCGGATCGTGCAGGCGCCATTGCGAGAGCGAGCGCAGGCGGCTGGTGGTGAGTTGCAGCGTATAGGGGGTGCGCTGACGCACGCTGACCGAGTCACGCAATTGCAGCGCTTCGCCCTGCGCCTGTTTCAGCAACTGGTTCAAGCGGCGCTGTTCGAGGTAGCCACGGCTCTGCACGAAGCCGCGCAAGCTGCGCGCGAATTGCTGCAGCACATCGTGCACGTGGCCGCCGCGCTCCAGCATCACGCTGGTGAAACTGCGCAGGAATTGACGCTCGTGGCGCTGCAGCTTTTTGGCGAAATTGCGCGAGAGCACGTTCTCCAGCGCCACATCGAGCCGCGCGCTCTGCTCCATGTCGTTGAGCAGGTTCCAGAACGCGTTGAAACTGCGGCCGGCATCGCTCTCGGCGATCACGTCGACGCCTTCGAACAAGCGGTCGAGCACGTCGCCGCGCTCGCCTTCGTCGTCAATGATGCGTTCACGGAATTCGCGGTTGAGCTGCTCGAAGTCCTCGCGCACGCGACGGAAATCTTCGGCCAGTTCGTCGGCGAGCTGGATCACTTCGCGTGCGCGTTCGAGCGCGCGCTTGCCGTCAAGCGCGGCGACCTTGCCGGAGCTGACGCGGGCGATTTCCGCATCCAGCCGATCGCGTTCGGCGTACAGCGACTCCAACCGCGCCGTCGGATCGGTTTCGGTCTGCTCGGCCAGGCGCACCAGTTGCAGGATCACCAGCGACAGGCGACTTTCGGTCGCGGCGACGCGTGGCGTATCCAGGGTGCTGACGAAGCGGATGGCCTGTGCGGTCTGCGCGGAGAGTTCGTATTCCTCTTCCGTGGCGTCTTCGGGCAGGCGGCGCTCCAGAAAACCTTTGGCCAACCAGTCGGCGACATAGGCCTGCGCGGTGCGTGGCAATTCGCGCGGCAGATCGGAGGCGTTGATAGCGTCCAGCTGATGCTGCAGACGCTCGAACAGGATGGAGGCACTGAGCTTGCGCTCGCCATCCATCAGCAGGGTTTGCAGCAGGCCGATGATTTCCGGCGCGTGGTCGGCGGCGAGCAGGCGCCAGAGCGGTTCGTCGCGCAGGCGGCGATAGGTGGCGATGCGGGCTTGCAGTTTCATGCTGCTGTTGGCTCCCTCTCCCCCGTTATTGGTCTGTTTGTTCCGGAGACATGGTCAAAGATGGGGGAAAGGGTTGGAGTGAGGGGCAACGCTCGCCGTAAATTCAATCATTGCGCTTTTTGATAGCTGCTTTTACTCAAGAGAACTAGGTGACTTTACCGCGAGATCCGCCTTCACCCCGGCCATCCCCAGAGGAGAGAGGGCGCGGCCCAAGGCAAGCTCAGGATTCACCACGCAACCGAACGTCGCCGGGAGCCATATCCGTTTTCCCTTCCCGCGCCGCATGTTGCGCCTCGAAAAACCGCTGAATCTGCTGGCACACAGTCATGGTGTTCTCGCGCGCGATGGCCGAGACCAGGAACCATGGCTGGGTCCAGCCCAGGCGCTCGACGATGTCCTCGGCGACAGCCTGGCGCTCGTCTTCCGGCAGCACGTCGGCCTTGTTGAGCACCAACCAACGCGGACGTTGCAGAAGCTCGGGATCGAACTTCTCCAGCTCGTGCTCGATGGCATGCACTTGCTCCACCGCATCGGAACCATCGATTGGCGCGACGTCGACGATGTGCAGCAGCAGGCGCGTGCGCGCCACGTGGCGCAGGAACTGGATGCCCAGGCCATGGCCTTCCGCGGCGCCTTCGATCAGGCCCGGGATGTCCGCAATCACGAAGCTCTGGTCCGTGCCCAAGCTGACCACGCCCAGGTTCGGATGCAGCGTGGTAAACGGATAATCCGCCACACGCGGCGTAGCCGCAGATACGGCGCGGATGAAGGTGGACTTGCCGGCATTGGGAAAACCTAGCAGGCCCACGTCGGCGAGCAGTTTTAGTTCCAGCTTCAGCTCGCGCACTTCACCGGGCGTACCCGGGGTGGATTTGCGCGGCGCGCGGTTGACCGAACTCTTGAAATGGATATTGCCCAGGCCGCCCTTGCCACCCTGCGCCACCAGCAGGCGCTGGCCGTGGGCAGTGAGATCGCCGATGGTTTCATCGGTGTCGACGTTGATGACGACGGTGCCAACCGGCACGCGGATGGCGGTGTCCTCGCCGCCCTTGCCGTACATGTCGCTGCCCATGCCGTTCTCGCCGCGCTGCGCCTTGAAACTGCGCTGGTGGCGGAAATCGATCAGGGTGTTCAGGCCTTCATCGGCCACCAGCCACACGGAGCCGCCCGCACCGCCATCGCCGCCGTTGGGGCCGCCGAAGGGAATGAATTTTTCGCGGCGGAAGCTGATGCAGCCGTTGCCGCCATCTCCGGCGTGGACTTTGATGATCGCTTCGTCGACGAATTTCATGGGATTGAGTGCCGGGAATCGTGGATAGGGAATCGTAAATCGTACCCTCATGGCCGTCATTCCCGCGCACGCGGGAATCCATCTTGCGGTTGGGCGAGGGGCGAAAGTGGATTCCCGCTTTCGCGGGAATGACGGCTTCTGGGCGCGAATCGACCATGAATGGTTGACGATTGGCGCCAATAAAACAAAAGCCCCGCCGAAGCGGGGCCTTCGCTACATCATCAGGGGCGATCAACCCTTGATGACATTGACATACCTGCGGTTGTTCTCGCCGCGGACCTTGAACTCGACCTTGCCGTCGACCAGCGCATACAGCGTGTGGTCGCGACCCAGGCCTACGCCGGTGCCGGGATGGAACTGGGTGCCGCGCTGGCGGACGATGATGTTGCCGGCCTCGATGGCCTGGCCACCATAGATCTTCACGCCGAGGTATTTCGGGTTCGAATCGCGACCGTTGCGGGATGAACCTACGCCTTTTTTATGTGCCATGACTGATTACTCCAGATTGGCGGATCAGGCGTTGATGCCCGTGATCTCGACTTCGGTGAAATGCTGACGGTGTCCCTGCTGGCGCTTGTAGTGCTTGCGGCGGCGGAACTTGACGATGCGGACCTTGTCGGCGCGGCCGTGCTTGCGCACGGTGGCGGTGACGATGGCGCCGGAAACGGTCGGAGCGCCGACGGTGATGGTTTCACCGGAGCCGACCAGCAGCACCTGGTCGAACTTCACGCTGGCGCCTTCTTCGGCGTTCAGCAATTCCACGCGCAGGACGTCGCCCTGCTGGACGCGGTATTGCTTGCCACCGGTCTTGATGACTGCGTAACTCATGGGAATGGCCCTTCTGTCGTTATTCTCTTGGGTTCGCCGCGCCCTTTCCGGGCGTAGCGAACTGCGGATTGTAGCGACGAGGGCTGGCCCTGGTCAATTACTAACCAGGAGCAACGCCGGCGGAAGTAGCGCTCCCGGCGCCAGGAACTCAAAAGAGGCTGGAACCGTCCCGAGCCTGCGGGCTAGCCGCCGTTGCTGCCCCCGGTTGCCGGGCAGCGGCCATCGGCTCCCAGTTTCCCTTGCTTCTGCAGGTCCGAGAACATATCCGAGGTGCGCTGGCGGCTCCACTGCTGGCCGCTCCGGGCCGCCTCGGCCAGGGTGGCCGGCATCTGGGCCACCAGTTTCTGGCCCAGCGGCGACTTGTAGAACTTGATCAGGCCGTCCACCTCATCGGCGGAAAAATGATGCTGATAAGCCGGGATCATGGCCGTGATGAGCTGCTCCGTCCCGGCCTTGTCGATATAGCCCTTCCAATAGTCGGTGGGCACGCAGGGAAGCTGCTGCCCCATCACTTCGGCCATCTGGTCGTTCATGGCGGCGAACTGGCTGGAGACGTTCATCACCTGCATCAGCTCCCGCACCCTTGCCTCGGTGGGCTGCGCCGCGAAGGCCGGCCCGGCCGCCAGCGCGACGCACGCCGCCAGGGTCATCATCCGCTTGCCTGCCATATGTCCTCCGCTCGGGTTAAACGCCATGTCCAGGGCGGCGAGCATATCGCGTCCGGACGGCCTGCTGACATAACGCTGTCAGCAGGCTTCGGTGCACGCAATGCGGCCTGTAGGCACCCACTTGTTATAGTGCGCGGTCCCCCAAATAGTCAGGCGTGATGGATACCATACGCATCCGCGGCGCGCGCACGCACAACCTCAAGAACATCGACCTGGACCTGCCCCGCGATCGGCTGATCGTGATCACCGGCCTGTCCGGTTCGGGCAAATCCTCGCTGGCCTTCGACAC
>NZ_DAIOEU010000032.1:0-53375 GCF_036746095.1 Dyella sp. | reverse complement strand
GAAGTGTTCACCGGCGCCCCCGGCAAGTACGTGACGCTGAAGGAAACCATCCGCGGCTTCAAGATGATCGTGGAAGGCGAGGTGGACCATATCCCCGAACAGGCGTTCTACATGGTCGGCGGCATCGACGAGGCCATCAAGAAGGCCGAGGACATGGGCGCCAAGAAGGCCGCCTGATCCAGGCCTCTGCCGGAGCTTGCCTGGGCAGGCTCCGGCGAAGCCGATAAATCCTTTCCGCCCGTTCCATCGGGCGAAGCGAGAGAGTTATGAGCACCATTCGTTGCGACATCGTCAGTGCCGAAGCGGAGATCTTTCACGGCGAGGCGGTGATGGTGGTTGCCACCGGCGAATTGGGCGAGTTGGGCATCACGCCCCGGCACGCCCCGCTGATCACACGCTTGAAGCCCGGCCACATCGACGTGGTACTGGAAGGCGGCGAGCGCCAGCAGTTCTATGTTTCCGGTGGGATTCTGGAAGTGCAGCCGCAGGTGGTGACGGTGCTGGCCGACACCGCGGCCCGCGCTGCAGACCTGGACGAAGCCGCTGCCAAGCGCGCCAAGCAGGAGGCGGAGGATGCGCTGGCCAACCGCTCGGGCACCGTCGACGTGGCCGAAGCACAGGCCAAGCTCACCCAGGCGCTGGCTCAGCTGCAGGCACTGGAACGCCTGCGCAAGAACCTGAAACACTGAGCGCGCTGATCCTTGAAAAACGCCGGCCTTGTGCCGGCGTTTTTGTTTGCACATTTCTTTTACAGCCTGACACCCCAAAGTGCGCCTGGATGAGCAGGTATCCTTAGCGCCCATCGTGACCCACTCAGCGATCCTTCTATGAGCCAGTCCTCCTTGCACGTCATCGTCCTCGCCGCCGGCGAAGGCAAGCGCATGAAGTCGAAGAAAGCGAAGGTGCTGATGCCGTTGGCGGGACGACCGCTGCTGGCGCATGTATTGGAGACTGCGCGGGTCTTGTGCCCGGAGGCCATTCATGTCGTTTACGGCTTCAATGGCGAACAGGTCTTGGCCGCCTTTGATGGCCAGCCGGACCTGCAGTGGGCGTTGCAGACTGAGCAACTCGGCACCGGCCACGCGGTTGGGCAGGCTCTCGGCAATGTGCCTGACGCGGCGCGTGTGCTTGTGCTCTATGGCGACGTACCACTGACGCGCGCCGGAACGTTGCAACGTCTCGTGCAATCCGAAAACAGCCTGTCCATGCTCGCAACGCGCCTGGCCAATCCACATGGTTACGGCCGCGTAGTACGTGATGACAACGGTTTGGTACGCGCGGTGATCGAAGAAAAAGATGCCGACGAAGCGCAACGAGCGATCAATCTGATCAACACCGGTATCGTTGCCGGCGACGCTGCATTGCTAAAGCAATGGATCGCCAAACTTGGCCGCAACAATGCACAAGGGGAGTACTACCTCACCGATATCTTCCAGATGGCCGCGGAGGAAAATCGCGCAGCGCAGTGCATCGAATGCGACGATGCGGTGGAGGCTGCCGGGGCCAACAACCCATGGCAGCTCAGCGAGCTGGAAGACGCTTACCGGCTGCGCGCCGTGCAGGCGCTGATGGCAGAAGGCGTGCGCGTGGCTGATCCTCGCCGTGTAGATGTGCGCGGCAACGTTACGGCAGCACGCGATGTGGAAATCGATATCGACGTGATTCTGGAAGGTGACGTGCAGCTCGGCGAAGATGTGCGCATCGGGCCCTATTCCCGCTTGAAGAACGTCCAGCTGGCAGCGGGCACCGTGGTGCATGCGCATTGCGATATCGAAGGCGTCATAACGCATGGACCTTGCTTGATTGGCCCGTTCGCGCGCCTGCGGCCGGGTACCGAGCTTGCTGCGGGTGTGCATATCGGCAACTTCGTCGAAGCCAAAAAGACGCGCATCGGCGAGGGCAGCAAAGCCAATCACCTCACCTATCTCGGTGACACCATCATTGGCAGCCATGTAAATGTCGGCGCGGGCACCATCACCTGCAACTACGATGGCGCAAACAAGTTCGTCACCACGATCGAAGACGGTGCCTTCATCGGGTCCAACAGCGCGCTCGTTGCGCCGGTGACGATCGGTGCGCAAGCCACCATCGGTGCAGGCTCGATCATTACCAAGGATGCGCCCGCCGGCGAACTCACCGTGGCGCGCGGCCGGCAAACGACATTGCCCGGCTGGAAACGCCCTGAAAAACGAAAATAAGCAATAGAGCCGGGTGGCGGTGGGTTATTTGAAACGCCAGCCGTCGATCTCCACCAATAATTCGCGACGGCACACATCGCCGTGCAGTAGCAGAACCGGTACGCCAGGCAGGCGACGTCGGATCATCTCGCCGACGCGTCCGGCGTCGGTGGCGTGACGCACGTACGCCTTCAATGGCGAGTGCGTATCGAAGCCCGCCGGCATGTCCGCCGTGGCGAGCAAGGATTCCAGGTTGAGCAAGGTCTCTTCGAGCTGTGCTTCCGGATTGCCTGCATGCGCCGAGGCGTGGCCCACCACGGCTGCGGTGCCGGAAATCGCCAGCGCATCCCGCGCGGGCATCAGCATGCCGCGCGCAAAACCCGGTGACGTGCGCCCGTACTGGCGTGGATAACGCCAAGCGCTTACCTGGCGTGGATTTTCCACCGCCGTGCCGACGTCCATGCAGGCGAGCAAATAAATTTGCAGGATCGGCTCGCGATGATGATGGCCAATCGCCGTGGCGGCTGGAAATCCATCCGCGAAGAAATCGCCGCAGCCTGCGGCACGTCCATCGCAGAATTGCTTGTAGCGCTCCGTATCGCCATCGCCGATGTTGATGTCGGCGACGTAATTCCAGATACGCAATACGTAGCGCTCATCGCGTGTGCGCATGAACTGGCGTAACTCGGCATACGCTTGGCGGGCAGCGCCTTCGATGCCGCCTGCCACGCGCTCATCCAGCTCGATCGACGCGAACAGCCAGCCGCCACCGGCCGACCAGCGTACGTTGTGCTGACGACCGCAGATGACCGTGCCATCGACTTGCCACACCTCGACAGGCGCAGGCGCGTCGAAACACTCCAGCGGAACGCGCAGCCAGCGCGGGTCGTCGTGGTCGGGCGTGCCCGCACCGAAGCCGAACACGGCCAAGGTCTCGGCCTCGGCCAAGGGCGAGGGGGTCATGCGATAGGTCACGCGCGGAGTGCGCGGCAGGTCCAGTGTGGCCTGCAGGTTTTCGCTTGCCTGAACCATGCTTGGAAGCAGCAACCGAGGACGAAAGACCCCTATGTTACACTGGCCGGCCACCCCGCTTCCTGGGGCTGGTCATGCATCCGGAGCCTTGAAACCAAGCATGTCCACGCAGACCGCTGCCGAACACGAACTGGCCATGCTGATCGTGGACGCGCTCAATCTAGAAGCAGTCGACCCTGCTGCGATCGATCCCGAAGCGCCGCTTTTGGGTGGTGATATGGGGCTGGATTCCATCGATGCCCTGGAGATCGCCTTGGCGGTTTCCAAACGCTATGGCATGCAACTGCGCTCGGACCATCCGGATAACCAGCGCATCTTCAGCAGCCTGCGCGCGCTTTCCGAACATATTGAACGCGAGCGTACAGCTTGAAGTTCGGTTAAGCCGGCTGGCACCTCAAACGGGCATTATCAGCACGGTCTTTTCGCCGGCGTTGCACACGTGGACCTGCACCCTTCCAACCAAGCCAGCTATCGAGCGGGGCGTTGTATTCCGCCAGCACGTTCCTGTCTTCCGGGGCGGCCGCTGGTGGCTGTGATCATGCTGGAGCGCTCCGGACAAGAGCGGTTTGAAGTGCCCCGTGAAGACCAAGTGTTGGCACGTGGCGCGACGGAAGGTGTGACATGAGCGGTCACTGGCAACATCAGCGCGAGGGCGGCAATCGATTCTGGCTTGGCGTACTCGTGACCGCGTCCCTGCGGCTTGGTTACGGCTTCATGCGCCGGCTTCTCTACTTCATCAGCGCGTATTACTTCCTGCGCCGCGGCGCCGAGCGACGCGCCTCTCGCGAATACTTGACACGGTTGTTCGGCTGCACCGCAAGCTTCCGGCAGGTATTCAAGCACATTCACTATTTCGCCACGACCATGCTCGATCGCATCTACCTGCTTGCGCACGGCGAACGCGATTTCGACATCGAGGTGAATGGGCTTGAGCAGCTTCAGCACTACATCGCGCAAGGGCAAGGCGTTCTGCTGGTCGGTTCGCACCAGGGCAGTTTCGAGGTGCTGCGCACGCTGGCAGCGCGTTGTCCGGAAGTACCGTTGCGGGTCTTGCTGGACAAACAAAAGACCCCGGCCATCACCGAATTGCTGGAAGCCTTGGCTCCTGGCGTCGGCGCGGCGGTCATCGATGTTTCGCAAGGCGGCGCGGCAATGACGTTGGCCGTGGCCGAGACCTGTCGCACGGGCGGCATGGTGGCTCTGCTGGCCGATCGTGGCCGTGCCCGGGAAACCTTGCGGCGCGTGGATTTTCTCGGGGCTCCGGCGCCGTTTCCGATTGGTCCATGGTTACTGGCCAGTACGCTGCAGGTGCCAGTCATACTGTGCTTTGGCCTCTATCGCGGTGGTCGCCGTTACACGCTCAGCTTTGAACTGTTCGCGGAGCAGGTGTACATCCCGCGTGAATCCCGCCATCAGGCGCTCGATGGGATCCTTCAGCGTTATGCGCGGCGCTTGGAATACTACGCCCGGCTGGAACCCTATAACTGGTTCAACTTCTACGACTTCTGGCAGCAGGATGTGGTGCCGAAGCAATCGGTGGCTGCGCGTGCGCTGCATCAGGCATGACAGCCGCCAAGCACATCTTTGCCGGCACTAAGCAATGCGGCGTGAATACGTATCGTCGACGATCAGCGGCGCTGCCCTCGAACGGGAGTAGCTTGTCCAGACCTGTCCGTGGCGAAATACCTGCCGGAAGGTGTAGATGGCGATCCGCATGACATCGCGAACTGGGCTGAAGTGACTGAGACGGAACGATCCTTCGTAGCGGGATGCGATCGGTACCGACACGATGCCCAGTCCTTTATCGCGTGACGCCGCAATAAGAACGGCCGCTTCGAACACGAAATTTTGAGCGTCCAGCTCAACCAGATCCAGGGCGCTACGTGGATACCAGCGCTGTCCGCTCTGGGTGTCGGCAATCGGCTGCGCGCAAGCCCATGAAATGCCCCAGTCCGCAAGCGCGTTCGCTCGCCGGCGCCCCTTCGGCTGCTGTTCGCGCTGCAACAGTCGCGCGCCAATGACGATGTGGTCGGGAAAACGTTTGCCGACGTCGACCAGGCGTGGGATGTCCTCGGCCAGATGCTGGCCATCGCCGTCCATCGTCACCACCGCGTCAAACCCTTGCCGCAGCGCTTCACGAAAGCCCGTACGCAAGGCTTCGCCCTTGCCCAGGCGATGGTCATGGCGCAGCAACGTCACGGGCAATGCCCGCACGATCTCCGGTGTGCGATCGTCGGAGCCATCGTCGATCACGATCACCGGTACGCCAAGTTTCAAGGTGGATTTCACGATGGCGCCGATCGCCTTTTCCTCGTTCAAGCAAGGAATCAACACGCACCAGCGCAATGTACCGTTCACGCGTTCGTCTCCATTTGTACATGCAGTCCAAGATGCTTCGAGGCAACCAACCGGCAATCGCCTTGACCAGTTGCGAGCATGGCCAGCAGCGGCAAGCTTTCTGCGGTAGGGTTGTCTTGCATCCATGCTCGGCACTCGGCAGTCATCGATGACGGATGGGCAGGTAATGTCATTGTGGAAAGACGCAGTCCTAGACCTGTCGTCGTGCCAGGTGACAGCACCAGCGCACAACCGAAGACGCGGGTGCATCCGATCAACTCGCCAAGCGGTCCGGTACCGGCGGTGTCACTGCAGACCAGCAGCACCGGCCGGTTGTCGGCGCAGGCAAGTACCACCGCCTCAAGCAAGCCGGCGCCGAAGCTTGCGTTTCCTGCGCACACGGCGCTGGAAGGTGCTCGGCAACCGGTAGCAATCGTCCAGTAGCCAGCCGACGCGTTATGGACGGAATTGTGAAAGCGGGTGGGTGAAAGTTCAGTGGGTACGCGCGCCAATACACGGCACATGTAATCCGTCGTAGCCTGGTCGCCGTAGGCCGAGGCAAAGATGCAAGCGAGATTGTCGGTCGTGCGCCCGCTTGCCGCGACTGCCTGGGACGCGGCCTCAATGGCGACCAGCACACTTTCCGGCGCACGCCGACGCTCATTCGGTGACAACGCCAGTGCGCTCGGGCGTGCCTGAGTGGTGCTCGATGTTTCACCGGCAAGCTGGCGGCGAAAGGCATCAAAGCCTGCAAGTTGTGGTGACCACAAACCGATGCCTTGCACGTGAACCTGCAGACTATTCATGCCCCGTGGCCCGCGTTTGCAAAAGCAAGGCAGGCATTGCTGCCGCCGAAACCGAATGAATGGCTGAGAGCGATGCGTAAAGAACGGGCTTCGTTGCGCCACGCAAAATGTGCTGAGCATGCAGGATCGGCTTCACGCACGCCGGCGTTGCCTGGCACGAGACCATCGCGTAGTGCCAGCAGCGTGATGACGGCCTCCACGATGCCTGCAGCGCCCAGGGTATGGCCGGTCAAGTGCTTGGTGGAGCTGACGCGTGTGCCTGGCGGGAACATGCGCGATACCAGTCCGGCTTCCATGGCATCGTTTTTCTGGCTTGCCGTACCGTGCAAGTTGACGTAATCCACGTTTGAAACATCAAGCCCTGCACGATCGAACATATCGCGCAAGGCAAGCTCCGCACCGAGGCCGGATGGATCAGGCGTGGACATATGATGGGCATCGCTCGATTCGCCGCAGCCCAATAACCGCAGTGGTGCAGCGGTTTGCGATCCGATGCGTTCGAGCAAGGCGAAACCGGCCGCTTCGCCGATCGAAATGCCGCGCCTGGCGGCATCGAAGGGGCGGCAGGGATCGGGAGAGACAAGTTCCAGCGCATTGAACCCGAACAAGGTGCTGTCGCAGAGCGTATCGACGCCGCCCACGATCGCCGCATCGACCAGCCCCAGGCGGATCAGCCGCTCCGCACTGGCAAACACTTTTGCGCTGGAGGAGCACGCGGTGGAAATGGTCAGGCAGGGTCCTTTGATATCCAGCGCAGCGGCGACGAAGGCGGTAAGCGAATGAGGGGTGTGAATGCTTGTGCGATGCAGGTCTGCGGGTAATCGCTCTTCTTCTAGACGCCGATAACCTTCTTCGGTGGCGCCGATGCTTGCGGTCGATGTGCCCAGCAAGAGCGCCACGCGTGCTGCGCCATAACGTTCCCGCGCGGCATGCGCCTTGGCCGGAAAATCGTCTTGATTCAGGCCCAACCAGGCTAGACGATTGTTGCGGCAATCCCACGTGGCGTAGGCGGATGGCAGCGTGACGTCTTCCACGCCGTCGACGCGCCCGATCCAGCACGGCAGTGGCGCACTGCTGAAGTCATTCACGCGCAAGCCGCTACGCTGCGCATCAAGGGCGTCACGATGGGCATCCAGGCCACGCCCGAGCGCAGAGGTGGCGGTATAGGCCGAGACGGCAAGCGGGAGGGTTGTCATGCGCATGGCGCGAGCCTAGCCACGGGAGCTGGGGTTTGCCTAGATGCTTGTTTGGATCATCGCAGCTGGCATTCATTGATTCAGCTCAGTTCCTTGCGAACGGGCTCTTGCTAAGCTTGCGATCCTGACCAGCACAGCCGGATGGGTGGATGAAAAGCGAGCAAGTCGAACGCGTCGAGCACTTTCTACGCGAGTTGCAGGACCGTATCTGCAAGGCCGTTGAACAGCTCGACGGCAACGCCCGCTTTATGGAGGATGCATGGACGCGGCCGGGCGGCGGCGGTGGCCGCACCCGCGTGTTGCGCGAGGGCGCCTTGTTCGAGCAGGCCGGCGTGAACTTCTCGCTGGTTCACGGAGACAAGCTCCCGCCTAGTGCGACAGCGCATCGCCCTGAGCTGTCGGGCGGCGGATTTATCGCCACCGGCGTGTCGCTGGTATTGCATCCGCGCAACCCCTATGTGCCGACGACGCATGCCAACGTGCGCTACTTCGAGGCGCAAAAGGAGGGCATGGAGCCGGTGTGGTGGTTCGGCGGCGGTTTCGACCTCACGCCGTTCTATCCCTTCGACGAAGATGTGCGGCATTGGCACACCGTCGCACGTGATGTATGTGCGCCGTTCGGTGCGGATGTCTACCCGCGCTACAAGAAATGGTGCGATGACTATTTCTACCTGAAGCACCGCGCCGAAACGCGCGGTGTGGGCGGTTTGTTCTACGACGATCTCAGCGACGGAGGCTTCGAGCGCAGCTTTGCCTTTATGCAAGCCGTAGGGCAGGGCTTTCTGGATGCCTATTTGCCGATCGTCGATCGACGCAAGAACACGCCGTATGGTGAACGCGAGCGTGAGTTCCAGCTGTATCGGCGCGGCCGCTACGTGGAATTCAATCTCGTCTACGATCGCGGTACCTTGTTCGGCTTGCAATCTGGCGGTCGCACCGAATCCATCTTGATGAGCTTGCCGCCACGCGTGCGCTTTGAATACGCCTACCAGCCGGAAGAAGACTCGGCCGAAGCGCGGCTTGCGGAATACCTCAAGCCGCGCGAGTGGATATAAGGCTTAGTTCATCGGCTGCGCGCCGCTGAAGCGCATGGCCGTGGCGCCTTTTACCGGACCGATTTGCGCGCTGTCGCTGACCTGCAGCACCACCTCGCGATGGAAATCCAGCGTGCCGCGTACGATGGCATGCGGACCGATGACGACGTGCGGCGGCCGATTGAAGTTGTTCCAGCCGTGTTGCTCGTTGACGGTGATGCCACCGTCCACTTGCGAAGCCGCACCGACCAGGATGTTCCCGCCGGTGGTTTCGATATTGCCGCCAACGTGCGCGTGCCTGAGCTCGATCGCGCCATTGACGTTGGCGACGTCACCAGTCACTTCCGAGCTCGGCTCCAGGGAGATGGCGCCATTGGTGCTGTGCAGTTTTCCGCGCACTTGAGCGCCTTGGCCAAGGGCAATGGCGCCATTGACGGTGTGCAGTTCGCTGGCTTGCGCACCGTCGCCCAGCTCGATCGCGCCGTTTACGGTGCTGCCTTCCTGGATCGACGCATGGTCGCCAACGCGCACCGAGCCGTTCACCGTGCTGAGATTTCCGGCGTGGCCGCCGGCGTCAACGGAAACGGTGCCATTGACCTTGCTGATGTCCTGGGCCGCCACGGTCAAAGGCAGAGCCAAGGCCAGAGCCAGGGTGATAAAGCGCATGATCAAACTCCTCAAGTGGGACGAGGGTAGGATGCGCGTCTTCGGCCGAAGGTTTACCGTGACTTCCGGCACAGCCAGCAATTGACGTGGCTACGCATGGCCTTCACCATTCCGTACTTGTCTCGCCTCATTTGAATCCAAGCCATGCACAAGCTCGTTCTGATCCGCCACGGCCAGTCCCAATGGAACCTTGAAAACCGCTTCAGCGGCTGGGCAGACGTGGACATTACCGAGCAAGGCGCCGCCGAGGCACGGGAGTCGGGCGAATTGCTGGTGCAGGCTGGCTACCATTTCGACGTGGCGCACACCTCCGTGCTGAAGCGCGCCGTGCGCACGCTGTGGCACGTGCAGGACGCCATGGACCTGATGTGGATTCCGGTGCTTACCGACTGGCGCCTCAACGAGCGCCACTATGGCGGTCTTACCGGGCTCAACAAGGCGGAAACAGCTGCGAAATATGGCGAGGACCAGGTCAAGGTATGGCGCCGCAGCTACGATATCCCGCCGCCGCCGCTGCCGCGCGCGGAAAATCCCGCCTTGAAAGACCCGCGTTATGCCGGCCTCGATCCCAAGCTGATTCCAGATACCGAGTGCCTGAAGGACACCGTCGCGCGCGTCATGCCATATTGGAATGAAGTACTGGCGCCCGCCATCCGCAATGGTCAACGCGTATTGCTGGTCGCCCACGGCAACTCGATCCGCGCGCTGGTCAAATATCTGGACAACATCTCCGACGACGACATCGTCGAATTGAACATCCCCAACGGCGTGCCGCTGGTGTACGAGTTCGACGAAGAGCTCAAGCCGCTGCGCCACTACTACCTGGGCGACGCCGATGCGATCGCCGCCAAGCTGGCCGCGGTGGCGAACCAGGGCAAGGCCAAGTAAGGCCCGTCACCGGCAAAAGCACATGACGGGTGTCAATCGCCTGTCATGAAGGGCGCTGCTAATCTGCGCGTGACTTCTCGTGCGGGCGGACACCATGACACCTCATTTCAGCACGCCACTGGTCTTGCTACCGGTGATCGTATTCGCCGTGTGGCGGCGAGCGCGCAGGCAGTTCGGCCCGCAGCCGATCCAGCGCAGGCGGATGGTTGCGCGCATCGTCATCTTGGCGGCCCTTGCGGGACTCATCAGCTTCGCCGCCATGCATGACATCCGATTGCTGGGCGGATTGGCCGGTGGTGTGGTGGCTGGTGCCGCACTTGGCTTGATTGGGCTTCGCCTCAGTCGTTTTGAGGTGCACCCGGTGAAAGGCGGCCGCTACGTTCCTAATCCCTATATCGGTGCGATTGTCACCGCGTTGCTGTTGGCGCGACTGGTATGGCGCTTCGCCATGTTGGCTCCGCAGATGCGCGATCCAACTGGCGCTACACCTCCCCTCCACGGGCCCGACATCGGACAGAGTCCGCTGACCATGCTCACCCTCGGCCTGGTCGTGGGGTATTACGTTTGTTATTACGCAGGGCTGCTGATCCATCACCAGCGGATCATGCGCAGCCGACCGGAATTGCGCGAGACGGCCTGATTACAGGGCGTCGTGGTCCAGCTCGCCGGTGCGGATGCGGATCACCTGTTCGAGGTTGCTGACAAAGATCTTGCCATCGCCGATCTTGCCGGTGCGGGCCGACTGAGAGATGGCCTCCACCACGCGCTCGAGCTGGTCATCGTCCACCGCCACTTCCAGCTTGATCTTGGGTAGGAAATCGACCACGTACTCGGCCCCGCGGTAAAGTTCGGTGTGGCCCTTCTGGCGGCCGAAGCCCTTGACCTCGGTCACGGTTATCCCTTGTACGCCGGCCTCGGCGAGCGCTTCACGGACATCGTCCAGCTTGAACGGCTTGATGACAGCCACAACCAATTTCATGGATTTTTTCCTCGGCAGGGCCGACAGGCCCGGTTACGCGGTGCGGAGCATAGCGATTCTGCCCCCAGAAGGCAGCCCGTACCGCCTTGTAGGAAAATGCCTACACGTTTTGATGGAGCACACCGATGGCGCCGCTTTTCACCTTCTTCATACACTGCCTCCCGACGAGTTCGAGGTGCCTACCATGATGGGGAGGCAGGATATCGACCAAATTGCCCTACGACTTGTCTCGTTGGTTCCGCCAGGGATGGTAGACGCGCACAAGGATTTGCGCGCCAATTTTCACGATATCCTGGCGCAGGGACTGCGCCATCTCGAGCTGGTTACCCGTGAGGAATTCGATGTTCAGACCCAGGTATTGGCGCGTACGCGCGCCAGGGTCGAGGAGCTCGAAAAGCGCGTGGCGGAGTTGGAGGCCACCATGTCATCTCGCGGAGCCTGATCAGTTCCGGTAGCCGTCCCCGATTCGTCACCATCACCCCAAGGAATCGGGGGCGGCCGTTTTTCATTCCGCCGAGGTTCCACGGAGTCGCTCGATGGACCGATCAACCAGCGACTCCGCTCGCATGAGTGGTGGCCGTATCTTATGAGTCTGGCCGTCACTTTAAGCCGTGCACAAGACGGGGTGGCCGCACCCCAGGTGATGGTGGAAGTCCACCTTTCCGGCGGTCTGCCCAGCACCCATATTGTTGGTTTGCCCGAGGCGGCTGTGCGAGAAGCGCGCGATCGCGTGCGAGTGGCGATCCAAAGCGCTGCCTTCGAATACCCCAACCGCAAGGTCACCGTGAATCTCGCCCCTGCGGAGCTGCCCAAGGATGGCGGGCGCTTCGACCTGGCCATTGCTCTGGGCATCCTGGCGGCCGGCAACCAGGTTCCACGCGAAAAGCTCGATGATTGCGAATTCCTGGGCGAACTGGCGCTTTCCGGCCAGTTGCGTCCCGTTTCAGGCGTGCTTCCGGCCCTGCTGCGCGCACGGGCGCGCGGTCGCCGCGTCGTGGTGCCGCGCGCCAACGCGGAGGAAGCCGCCCTCATTCCCGAGGCTGACGTCCTGGTAGCCGACACCTTGGGCGATGTGTGCAGCTGGTTGCGTGGTTCACATGAGCTGACGCAACCTGCTTCCACCCTGATCCTAACGTCCGATAGCGATGCCGGTCCGGATCTCCTCGATGTGCGTGGCCAGTTGCAGGCGCGCCGAGCCCTGGAGATCGCCGCAGTCGGAGGGCATCACCTGTTGCTGATGGGGCCGCCTGGCACGGGCAAGACCATGCTGGCTGAGCGCCTGCCGGGCATCCTGCCGCCGATGAGCGAATCCGAGGCGCTGGAAACCTGCGCCGTGCTCTCAGTGGCCGGCCAGCAGGTGGATCCGGCGCACTGGCGCCGCCGACCTTTCCGGGCACCACACCACACCGCATCCGCCGTGGCACTGGTCGGTGGGGGCTCGCAGCCTCGTCCCGGGGAAATTTCGCTCGCGCATAACGGCGTGCTGTTTCTGGACGAATTGCCCGAGTTCAGCAGGCACGTGCTGGAAGTGTTGCGCGAACCTTTGGAATCGGGACACATCCTGATTTCGCGCGCGGCGCGGCAACTGCGTTTTCCCGCCCAATTCCAGCTGGTCGCGGCGATGAATCCCTGTCCATGCGGCTATGCAGGCGACATGCGCAAGCGCTGTCGTTGTTCGCCCGACCAGGTACAGCGTTATCGCTCACGTATTTCTGGCCCGTTGCTCGACCGCATCGATCTTTGTGTGGAAGTGCCCACCGTACCGCTGAGCGACTTGAGCACACAGCGAAGCGCGCACGATGAGGATTCCGCCACGGTACGCAAGCGCGTCATCCGCGCGCGCAATCATGCCTTGGCGCGTGCCGGGCGGCCGAACTCGGAAATCAGCAATCGCGAGCTTGAACGCGATTGCGCGCTAGGGCCGGCGGAGCGCAAGTGGTTCGACACCGCGCTCGAAAAACTGGGGCTCTCTGCACGTGCGTACCACCGCACGCTGCGTGTGGCACGGACGATCGCCGACCTGGACAACGGCGCCGCTGCGTTGGACCGACATCACTTGGCCGAAGCGTTGCAATACCGGCGGATTTCCTTGGTAGCCGACTAGCAAGCCTGAGCAACCACCCCCTTCAAAAATGAAGGAGGGGCCGAAGCGCATCAAGCCGCCGAGGCTCGATGGAACTGCGCCTCTTCGGTTGAGCCTTTCAATGCCACCGTTGATGACTTGCCTTGCTGGATCGCTTGGGTAACGGCATCGAAGTAACCCGTACCCACCTCGCGCTGATGCTTCACGGCCGTGAAGCCCTGTTCGGCTGCCGCGAATTCCTTCTCTTGCAGATCCACGAACGCGCTCATTTGCCGGTGCGCATAGCCGTGCGCCAATTCGAACATGCTGTAGTTCAAGCTGTGGAAGCCAGCGAGCGTGATGAACTGGAATCTGTAGCCCATTGCGCCGAGTTCTCGCTGGAACCTGGCAATGGTGGCGTCGTCCAGATTGCGTTTCCAGTTGAAACTGGGGGAGCAGTTGTAGGCCAGCAATTTACCGGGGAATTTTGCATGAATCGCTTCGGCAAATTGACGCGCCTGCTCAAGATTGGGCTTGCTGGTTTCGCACCAGACCAAATCGGCATACGGTGCATAAGCAAGTCCTCGACTGATCGCTTGTTCCACGCCCGGGCGCACGCGGAAGAAACCTTCCACCGTGCGTTCGCCGGTCGTGAAAGGCTTATCGTTGTCGTCAATGTCGGACGTAAGCAGGTCAGCGGCATCTGCATCGGTACGTGCAACCAGCAGGGTTGAAACGCCAAGCACGTCCGCGGCGAGGCGCGCAGCATTCAATTTCTCCACCGCTTCGCGCGTGGGGACCAACACCTTGCCACCCATATGGCCGCATTTCTTCACCGAAGCGAGCTGATCCTCGAAGTGCACACCAGCCGCGCCTGCTTCGATCATTGCCTTCATCAGCTCGAAGGCATTGAGCACGCCGCCGAAACCAGCTTCGGCATCTGCAACGATCGGCACCATCCAGTCGACGTCGTCCTTGCCCTCGGCGTGATGCAATTGGTCGGCACGCAGCAACGTGTTGTTGATGCGCTTGACCACCAGCGGCACGGAGTTGGCTGGATACAGCGACTGATCGGGATACATCTCGCCAGCCACATTGGCATCTGCGGCGACCTGCCAGCCGCTGAGGTAGATGGCTTGCAACCCGGCCTTCACCTGTTGCATGGCCTGGTTGCCGGTGAGTGCGCCGAGCGCATTGACGAACGGTTCCTTGTGCAGCGATTTCCACAAGCGTTCCGCACCGTGGCGCGCCAGCGAATGTTCGACCGCCACCGTGCCGCGCAAGCGCACGACATCCTCGGCGGTATAGGTACGTTCAACCCCGGTCCAGCGCGCATTGTTTTTCCAATCCAGCGCAATCTGTTCGGCAGTCGGCAAATGATTTTTCATGTCAGTGCTCCGTCATCGTTTTGGCGCGCGATCAGGCGAGTTGCTCATACGCGGGAAGCGTGAGGAAGTTGCCGAGTTCATCGGCATGGGTGAGCTCGGACAGCAGTTTTGCGGCATCGGCAGCGCGACGCGCGCCCGGCAGCGTGCTTTCCTGCAGGCGATGCGTGTGCGCAGCCAGGGCTTGATCGAACAGTGCGGTATCGATCGGCGCGTGATCGCTAAATTCGAGGTCGCCGTGATGCAGCCACTGCCAAAGCTGCGCGCGAGCAATCTCGGCGGTGGCGGCGTCTTCCATCAGGTTATGGATCGGCACGCAGCCCATACCTTCCAGCCACGCGGCGGTGTAGCGCAATGCCACTTCCACGTTGTTGTCGAAGCCGGCGCGAGTGATGGTGCCGGCACAAGGTGCGATCAACGTGTCGCGGTCCGCCAACACATCGTCGCGTTTGACGTGCAATTGATTCGGCGTCGGCATGTGCCGATCGAAAATCGCCATGGCGACAGGCACCAGCGCGGGGTGTGCTACCCAGGTGCCGTCGTGTCCAGCCTGCACTTCACGCAGCTTGTCGGCGCGAACTTTCGCCATCGCCTGTTCGTTCGCCGCTTCGTCGTGCTTGATCGGTATCTGTGCCGCCATGCCGCCCATGGCAAAGGCGCCGCGGCGATGGCAAGTCTGGATGAGCAGTTCGGAATACGCCTTGAGGAACGGCACCGTCATCAGCACCTGGCCGCGATCCGGCAGCAAGCGATCGCGATGGCCGCGGAAGGTTTTCAGATAGGAAAAGATGTAATCCCAGCGGCCGCAGTTGAGGCCGACTGCGCGATCACGCAACGCGTGCAGGATCTCGTGCATCTGGAACACGGCCGGCAGCGTCTCGATCAGCACGGTGGCTTTCATGCTGCCGTACGGCAGGTCGAGTTCTTCTTCGGCCAGCGCCATCACTTCGTTCCACAACGCGGCCTCTTCCATCGCCTCGAGCTTGGGCAGGTAGAAGTACGGGCCGCGATCACGCGCGTGCAGCGCGCGGGCATTGTGATAAGCGAACAGGCCGAAGTCGACCAGCGCGCCGGCCATGGGCTCGCCATATACGGTGATGTGCCGTTCCGGCAGGTGCCAGCCGCGCGGCCGTATCACCAGGACTGCCGGGTTGGCGCCAATGCGGTAGTGCTTGCCCTCGGGGGAACGGAATGCCAGCGTGCCGTTGACGGCGTCGCGTAGGTTGACCTGGCCGTCCAGCTGATTGGCAAAGCTGGGTGCGGAGGAGTCCTCGAAGTCGGCCATGAATACCTTTGCGCCGGAGTTCAGCGCATTGATGACCATCTTGCGCTCGACCGGGCCGGTGATTTCCACGCGCCTATCTCGCAGGGCGGCGGGAATGGGGGCGACAGTCCAGTCGCCTTCGCGGATATCCCGCGTGTCTGTGCGGAAATCCGGCAAGACGCCCGCGTCGTAGCGCGCCTGGCGTTCGCGCCGGGCTGCCAGCAACTGCCGGCGCCGCGGTTCCGCAAAACGATGCAAGCGCGCCAAGAAGGCGAGGGCATCAGGCGTGAGGATGTCTTCGTAGCCGGTGGTGTCAGCATCGATCTCGATGGGCCGGCTGACGAGCTTTTCGCTAGGTACTGCCATGGGCTGCTTCTCCACCTTGGATGACGGGGTGGAATGGAAAGCTAGCCAGCAGCCATATATTTGACAAACTAAATGTTTCAATTTTTGATATTTAGAAATTCAATATAAGATATAAGTCATTGAGCCAGTTGCATCTAGTCGCGCGTGCGGAGGCCAAATATGGCAAAAAAATCAGCTGCGGGCAGCGTGAAGCGCGCGCCAAGGCGGAAGGCTGCCGCCTCGAAGGCGGAATCCGGCCGGTATTACTACAAGGGCAATCGCCTCAAGCAGATGCGCGCCTTCGTCACCACCGTAAAGCTGGGTACCCTCAGTCGCGCTGCCGAGGCGCTGTACCTCTCCCAGCCTTCCGTCAGCTTGCAGTTGCAGGCGCTGGAACGAGAACTGGGCGTCGTACTCCTCCAGCGCAGCCGTCGTCGTATCAATCTCACCGACGCAGGCGAGGCGCTATACGAACTGGCGCGCCCGCTGGTGGAGGGTTGGGAAAACCTCGATCGCCAGTTCCAGGCAAAGATAAAAGGCGGCCAGGCGGGCAAGCTGACCATCGCGGCCGGCAATTCGACCATCCAGTACTTGCTGCCGCCCCTGGTGCGGCAGTACCGCGAGCGCTTTGCCGACGTCCAGTTGCAGCTGGCCAACGTCACCGGCAAGGACGGCCTGGCGTTGCTGCGCGCAGACGAGGCGGATTTCGCGGTAGGCTCGATGCTCGACGTGCCCAACGACATCGCCTGGGCACCCGTCTATCACTACGATCCGCTGCTGATCACGCCGGTAGATCATCCGCTGGCGAGCCAGCAAAGCGTACGGTTGGGGGACATTTCGCCCTATGGCCTGATCCTGCCTCCGCAGCGGCTTTCCACCTATCGGCTGGTGGATCTGGTGTTCCAGCAGCGGCAGGTGCCTTATCACGTCGCCATCGAAGTCGGCGGTTGGGAAGTGATCAAGGAATACGTCGCGATGGGTATGGGCATTTCCATCGTTACCAGCATCTGCATCACGGATGCGGATCGCCAGCGCCTGGCCGTGCGCAATATGCGCCAGTACTTTCCGCAGCGCAGCTACGGGGTGGTGATGCGCAAGGGAAAGTTCCTCAGCAAGGAAGCGCAGGCGTTCATCGACTTGATCCGGCCCGGTTTGCTGACGCATCGGGACTACGATGAGTCGGGTCATTCCGAGCGATAGGGCCCGCTGACCCCATGCACTTGGCGATGGCGTCGATCAAGCGCCACGATGGCGGCTACATTCATTGAGGGCGTCCGTCATGAATCTCTGCTGCAAGTCCACCTTCGCAACCGTAGTGATGCTGTGCTCCTTGGCTCCCTGTTATGCCGCCGATCAAAATGCCCAGGTCATGCAGCCCGTGCATCAATTTTTTGATGCGCTCGGCCGGCAAGACAAAAGCGGCATGCTGGCAGTCGTAGCGCAGGACCTCGAAATCACGAGCGTGGATGAGGGGCGACTGCGTCGCCTGGACATCAACAAGCTGACCGATGCCATTGCAGCGCCTCGTGGCGGGCCCATCGCCGAGCACATTTACCGTCCCGTCGTGCACATCGATCGCGACCTGGCCGTGGTATGGGCGCCCTATAAATTCACGATAAGCGGCCATGTGGATCACTGTGGCACCGATGTCCTCACGCTTGGCAAGCTTGATGGCCGCTGGACCATCATCGGCTTGTCAGATAACGAAAGAAAAGAAAGTTGCCAATGATCGTTGCTTGATGCAGGCAGCCGTCAGCAACGTCTTGCCTGTATCAGCTGCGTTGCTGCAAGGCCAGCTTCACGCCAAAGGCTAATAGCACGGCGCCGCAAACGCGATCCGTCCACTGGCCCAGTTGCGGCCGCGCAGTGAGCAGGCGATGAATGTGCCCACCCATCAAGGCCAGCACCGTCGACCACGTCAGGCCAGTGCCGATAAAGCTCAACCCCAATAACAACAGGCCAAGCTGTGGGAGTGGCGCATGCATGGACACGAACTGCGGCAAAAACGCGAGAAAGAACAGCGCAACCTTGGGATTGAGCACATTGGTCAACATGCCTTGCCGGAAGGCGGCGGCAAACCCATTGCCACGCGTGGGCGTGGGTTGCCTCGTCGTCGCAGGCGACAGCAGCATGCGCACGCCGATCCATAGCAGGTAAGCCGCGCCTAGATATTTCAAGACACTGAAGGCAAATGCGGAAGTCATCAGGATGGCGGAAATTCCCAGCACTGCCGCCAACGTGTGCACGATGCAGCCGGCGTTGATGCCGAGGGCCGCCCCCATGCCTACGGCATGGCCTTCGCGACCGCTGCGCGTGAGGATATAGAACGTATCCAGTCCCGGCGTGAGATTGAGCGCGAGACTCGCCAGCAGAAATGACTCGTAATGCTGGATGCCGAACGTGTTCATCTGGTTCTCGTTTACGATGCTTCCGTATCGCGATACTTGCCGCGATAGGGCCGAAACAGCGCACGGATCGCCATCATGTCCGCATCAGGATCATCACTGGCACGCACCAGCGGGCCGAGCGTGAAGGTTTTGCTGGGATAGTCGATAAACACCGGCTGGATCGGCACATGGGCTTCGTGCGCAATACGCAGGAAGCCGGATTTCCAGCGCGTGACGCGCTTGCGCGTGCCCTCGGGCGTAATGCCCAGCCACATGCGTTCCTGGTCGTTGAAGCGCTCGACCATCTGGCCGACCACGTTCAAGGCCGCCTTGCGGTTGATCGGGATCATGCCGATCGGCCGCAGGATCACGCCCAGCGGCCCTTCCAGTACTTCGCGCTTGATCATGATGTTGACGTTGATACCCAGCGCGATCTTCATCATCAGGCCCCACACCCCGTCCCAGTAGGAGGAGTGCGGTGCGCCGATCAAGATGGCTTTCGGCTCGTCCGGCAGCTGGCCGAGCAGGCGCCAGCCGGAAAGACGCAACAAGCCGCGCATCAGCCAGGGCCAAAAGCGGCTGTTGAGCCGGGGAGCTTGCGGGGGCACTGGCGGCAGCATGGGGTCGCTCACTCGCTGCTCCAGGAGCGCGAGCGGCCTTGTTTGACCTTCGCCCGCTGCTGCTTGCCTTCCAGCCGGCGCTGCTGCGAAGCACGGGTGGGTTTGGTTGCAATGCGTTTCTTGGGAACGATCAAGGCGGCGCGCAGGATTTCCACCAGGCGTTCGCGCGCATCCTCACGATTGCGGCCCTGATCGCGGAAGCGGCGCGCCTGGATCACCAGCACACCCTCATCGGTCATGCGCCGATCCCGACGCGCCAGCAAACGCGCGCGCAGGTCTTCGGACAAGGAAGGAGAGTGCAGCACGTCGAAGCGCAATTCCACTGCGCTTTCGGTGCGATTGACGTGCTGGCCGCCAGGCCCGTCGGCGCGCATGAAGCGCACGACCAGCTCGGATTCAGGCAGGTTGATGGTTCGGCTTACGGGCAACATGGCCGCAAGTTTAGCCGGTCGGCATGACGCTTATGGTTTCCGCAGCCGGCAACGGCCAGTCGAAGCGTTGCAAGATGGCGTCGAAGGCAGGATCGAGCGGCGCTTCCAGCGCCATCGGCCGGCCGTCGACCGGATGCCGAAAATTGAGCCGCCAGGCGTGCAGCAGCATGCGGTGGCAGCTGAAATATTGCTTGTAAAGCCGGTTGTGGTCGCTACGCCCATGCTGGCAATCGCCGACTACGGGGTGGTGGATATGTGCCATGTGCTTGCGGATCTGGCGAAAGCGTCCGGTTTGCGGTTCCGTCAGCACCAATGCATAACGCTGCTGCGGGTAGCGGCCCAATGCGATCGGGACTTCCACCGCGGCCAGGCGGCGATAGCGGGTGCGTGCATCGCGCCGCGGTCCGCTTTCGCGCGAACCGGGCAATGGATAATCGACCACGCCTTCGGCAGGTTCCGGCCAGCCGCGGACCACCGTGAGGTACTGCTTGTGTACCTCGCGGCTCATGAATTGCTCGCCCATTGACGCGGCAATCTCGCTGGAGCGGGCAATCAGCAACACCCCGCTGGTGGCGCGGTCCAGGCGATGTGCCAGATACAGCGTGCCGCCGACTTGCTCACGCAGTACGTCGATCAAGAAGGTATCGGCATTGCCGACCATCTTCGAGCGATGCACGGCGAGGCCGGCGGGTTTGTTGACCGCCATCAGCGAGTCGTCTTGATAGAGAATTTCGAGCATGGGAATGCGACTTCGTGCCGCCGATGACGTCGGTTACCGTCGCATCCAGCCGAACACGAACGAAAGCAGTCCCGCGATGCCCATCGCTATGGGCAACACCGGCGTATGCGGCTGCTGGAACGTCCACATGACCGTCGCACAGATCAGCAAGGTCGTGCCGAGCAAAGCGCTGCCGATGGCTTCCAGCATCCGCCGCACCAGCTTGCGCTGATGCATGAGGTGGTTCGCGTCGTGCATCAGCTTCTGTTCGCCCGCGGCAATCTGGCGCAAGGCATCGCGTGCCAGGTCCGGCCATTGCGGTGCGTTGTGGAACCACTCCGGAACGCGCTTGCGGATTTCGCGCAGGGTGCGCTTCAGGCTGTAGCGCTCGCGCATGATGCGCTTGAGCACGGGATGGGCCACGGCCCAGATGTCGATGTCCGGATCGAGCAGGCGGCCGACGCCTTCGATATTGAGCAGGGTCTTCTGCAGCAAAATCAGCTGTGGCTGCAAGGTGAGTTCGAAGCGCCGCGCGGTCTGGAACAGTTTCACTACCAGTTCCGCCAGCGAGATCTGCGACAGCGGACGGGTGAAATACGGCTCGCACACGGTGCGCACGGCGGCCTCCAGTTCATCCAGCCGCACATTGGCCGGCATCCATCCCGCATCGACGTGCAAGCGGGCGATGCGCGCGTAGTCGCGCTCGAACAGTGCGATGAAATTCTGCGCCAGCCAGTACTGGTCTTCCTCCGGCAGTGAACCCATGATGCCGAAGTCCAGGGCAATGAAGCGGGGCTCTTGCGTGCGCGTGGGATCGACCCAGATGTTGCCGGGGTGCGCGTCGGCATGGAAGAAATTGTCGCGAAAGACCTGCTCGTAGAACAGGCGCACGCCCTTCTCGGCCAGTTGCTTGCGGTCGATGCCGGCCGCGTCGATCGCGACGACGTCGTCGCAGGAGACGCCAGTGACACGTTCCAGGGTCAGTACACGGGCGCTGGTGAGTTCCCAGTGCACTTCCGGCACGTAGAGATCCACGCCGCTGATGAAGTTGCGCCGAAGCAGGCTGGCGTTGGCCCCCTCGCGTTGCAGGTCAAGCTCGTTTTCCAGCATTTTCTCGACTTCGGTGACGACGTCGAGGGGACGGATCTTCTCCGCATTGGGATGCCAGCGCTGGGCGAGCTGGCCCATGGAATGCAGCAAACTGACGTCGCGCGCGATGCGCTCGTCGATACGCGGACGCAACACTTTCACCACCACCGTGCGGCCATCGTGCAAGGTGGCTGCGTGCACCTGGGAGATCGACGCGGAGGCCAGCGGTACCGGATCGAAGCTGGCGTAAAGCGTGTCGACGGGCTGCTTCAGCTCGCGTTCGACGATGCTGCGCGCCTGGTCGCCGGGGAAGGGCGGTACCTGGTCCTGCAGCAGCGCCAGCTCGTCAGCGATGTCGGCCGGCACCAGATCGCGGCGCGTCGACAGGATCTGCCCAGCCTTGACGAAAATCGGACCCAGCTCATTCAAGGCCAGGCGAATGCGCGCGCCGCGCGAAAGCGGGCGTACGTCGACTACCGGGCGACCAAGCAACGGACGCACGAGCTTGAGCGGACGGAACAGGTGCGTGGCATCGACCAACTCGTCGAGCCGATAGCGCAGCAGCAC
Organism: Dyella sp.; assembly: GCF_036746095.1. Classification (NCBI taxonomy): domain Bacteria; kingdom Pseudomonadati; phylum Pseudomonadota; class Gammaproteobacteria; order Lysobacterales; family Rhodanobacteraceae; genus Dyella; species Dyella sp. The sequence continues at coordinate 31,392 of NZ_DAIOEU010000032.1, read as the reverse complement.
GATGGCGACGCGCAACAGGCCAGGTACAACCTTCAACGGCGTCACGAGCGGGTTTCCCGTGGCAGGCGTTCGAGACGGGCCAGGCGTGCCTCCAGCCGTTCGGTGCGTTCGCGCAGATGATCCACCTCATCGAGAAAGCTCTCGATTTCGCCCGGCGCCACGGCGATCTGCGTTTCATCGCGCAACCAGGCCGCGCCATCTTGTGCAAGATGCGACGCCGACTCACGCGCGTGAACGAGTCCTTCACGCACGGCTTTCGCCAACGGCACGCCAACCACGTCGCCAAAGCTGCGGGTGAAGGCTTCCTCGAAATCCGGGGCGAAATGGGTCGCGAGCTTTTCCAGCCGGCGCGCCAGTTCCGCATCGCCGGCAATGTCCACTTTGCCGGGAGGCAGGCTCTCGTGGTTACGGCGCAGCAGCATCGACAACAGGCTGCCAGGCGTGGCGGCCACGCGCAGATCGCTGCGCTCGGGCGCAGGGCCCACTCTCAGTCGGCTACCCTCGACGGTCACGGCCAACGCCAGGTCCAGGCCCTGCAAGTGCAGTTGCACGCTACGGCCATCGAGCGCGGACAACTTGGTTCGCGTGTCCGGGTCGAGCGAAAGCACGTGATTGAGCGTGGTTTCCAGCGCGCGGCCGGCAAGCCGGCGCAGCGGCCGGGGAAGCAGGTTGGGGGAAGGGGCGACGGTCATGCCGGGATTGTAGCCGGCCTCACCCGGATCGCAGCGATCTCAAGGGTTGCCTGCGCCCGGAAACCCAAGCTGGCGCCACGCCTCGTACACCGCTACCGCCACGCTGTTGGACAGGTTGAGGCTGCGGCTGTCTGCGCGCATCGGCAGTCGCAAACGCTGCTCGGCCGGCAGTGCGGACAGTACGGCATCGGGCAATCCCGCGGTTTCGCAACCAAACAGCAGCGCATCGCCTTCGCGGAAGCGTGCGTCGACGTGCCAGCTGCGGCCGCGTGTAGAAAATGCGAAGACGCGCGGATGCCCGAGTGCTGCCAAACATGCATCGAGATCATCATGCACGCTGACCTGCGCGTATTCGTGATAATCGAGGCCGGCACGCCGCAGGCGTGTATCGTCGAGTTCGAAGCCCAAGGGGCGGATCAGATGCAGTGTGGCGCCGGTGTTGGCGCACAGGCGGATCACGTTGCCGGTGTTGGGCGGGATTTCGGGGCGGAAGAGGATGACATGCAGCATGACGCCATTATCCGATGGCAAACGGCTGCCTGGTGCAATCAGCCGGCCATGCCAGTGTTATCCGCCAATGCGATCACGCTGGTGGCGGCGACTGTGCGGCCCGCGGTGACCAGCGTCGGAGCAGGCTTGGTTGTCACCATTGCCATCAGCATCACCGCGCACGCCAGCACGCTTGCACCGAACAAGCCGCGAAGGATGAGGGTTTCAGCGTTCATGGTCGTTTCTCTCAATGGGTCAGATGGATGCGCGCACACAGATCATGTCGTCCACGATCGGCAGCACGCAGCTGGAAGGAGCCGCGATCAGCAAGGAGGCGATCGTTGCGCTGTCCGCCAAGCGCATCGACGCCGGCTTGCTGGTCACCATGGCCGCCAGGATCAGGCCGCAGACCAGCATGCACGCCACGAACAGGCCCCGCAGAATCAATGTTTCGAATTTCATGTCCGTCTCTCCGACTTATCAAGGTAAAGGTCCTCGGCCTTCAGTGAGCAATCCCTGTGCCAAGCCCTTTCTTCCATCCAATGCCTTGATACACAAGGAGTTATGGCTGATCGTGCGAATGCGCCGCGATGTCCGCGGACACCGGACATGCGTGATCGGACAATGTCCGGGCCATACCCGCTGCTGCTGCGCTAAGCCGGCGTTAGGCGATACGCAGGGACGACGCGCTACGATGCCGGCCGGATGCATGTTTTCACTCGTTTGATGGAGCTACCTATGCGCAAGACTCTGCTGCTGCTCGCACCTCTGGTGCTGCTCGGCGGTTGTACCTGGGGCATCAACCCGGATCCGGGCTCGAGCACCGTCCGCACTGTTTGGACGGGCGAAGTCAACGGCTGTCGCGATCTGGGCAAGATCACCGTGTCGGTGATGAGCCGCGTCGGGCCGTTCGATCGCAATGACATCAAGGTGCGTGACGAATTGCAGGTGCAGGCACGCAATAGCGCCTTGGGCATGCATGCGGACACGATCAAGCCGCTGGGCGATCCGGTCGACGGCTCACAAGCGTGGGAGGCCTATGTGTGCGGCAATCGCCAGAGCGGCCCTGCCTATCCGCCGGGCCCGGCGCAGCACAATCATGGCAACCAGTCATTGCCGCAGCCTCCACCCCAGCAAGGCGGCGGGTTCCAGACGTACCCTGCCAAGGGCGGTTGAGGCGATATTCGATCAGTGTTGCCTTAAGGTCGGCGCAGGCGGCGGCCTGTTGATCAGGTCGCCTGCCTTCAGCGGCTCGCCGCAGCGTCGCCATCATCGTTCTCGACGCCGGGATCCGGCAGTTCGACATCGCACCATACCTGAATTTCCGAGCGCAGCAAGGACAGTTCAAGCGGTTTCTTAAGCAGGCCGTCCATGCCGGACTCGATGCATGTCAGCTTGTGCGTGGCATCGGTCGAGGCGGATAGCGCGAGGATGGGCGTGTGGTAGCCATTCTTTTCGCGCCTGCGCATGGTGCGCGTCACTTCGTAGCCGCTTATGTCGGGCAGGCCGCAATCCATCAACACCAGGTCGAAAGGCTTGCTGTCGAACATGCGCAAGGCAGAAGCGCCATCCGGGCAAGCCGTGACCAGGCAGCCGATGCTGCGCAGCTGTTGCTCGAAGACGAAGCGGATGGCGGGATGATCCTCGACCAGCAAAACGGAAATGTCTTTGCTTCTGCTTGGCGCATCCGGCGGAGCGGGAGGGGGTGTCGCCACCGGTGCCGTTACGACAGGCGCGAGCTGCACGGGGATGGAGAAGGAAATGGTGGTGCCTACATTCACCTCGCTGTGCAAGGTGATGGTGCCGCCCATCAACTCGATCAGCTGGCGGCTGATGCTGAGGCCCAGTCCGGTGCCGCCGTATCGCCGCGCAATGGTGCTGTCTGCCTGCACGTAGGCACGGAAGAGCCGCGTGTGTTGTTCCGGCGGAATGCCAATGCCGGTGTCGCATACGCTTACCAGGAGCTTGCGTGACGATGCGTCGCTGCCGAACCGGCTCAGCGTAACGTCGAGCGTTACACTGCCATGATTGGTGAACTTGATCGCATTGGTCAGCAGGTTGATCATCACCTGCTGGATGCGCGTTGCATCCAGCAATACGCGGGCATCCTGGGGAAGGTCGATGCCGAGATTGAGCTGAAGACCTTTCTCGTCGATCCGGTGCCGGACGATCTGCACCATGTCCTGCACCAGCTTGCGGATGTCGGTCGGCGCAGCGTCCAGGGTGAGGCCATCCGCTTCCAGCTTGGAAAGATCAAGCACATCATCGACCAATCGCAGCAATGCATCCGCTGCCGAGCTTGCCGTCATCAGCAGCTCCTTCTGGTTTTTGTTGATGCGCGTGCGTTTGAGCAATTCGACCGAAGAAAGCACGGCGCTCAGGGGAACGCGAATCTCGTGGCTCATCACCGCGAGGAACATAGCCTTTTCCTTTTCGCTCTGCTTGGCGCGGCGGCGGTCCTTGCGTGCGCGGCCATAGAGGTAGGCCAGCGCGATCAGCAGGATCAGTGCCGCCGTGATTTCCGGCGCATGAAAACGGTAGTGCACCCGCCAGGAGGTGGCGCCGTAATCGGAGTCGTCCATCCACTTCGCCATCATGTCGTCGGTTTGCTTGGCAGTCAGCGACGCGAGGGATTTGTCGATGATAGACGCCAGCATGGCATCGTCGCCGCGGACACCCATGCGAAAGTTCAAAACGGTGTCGCTGATGGCGCCGGAAACATGCAGGTTGCTGAAATACATCTTCCGCCATAGTGGAAGCAGCGCCGTATCCACATCGATCGCAGCGTCGGCCACGCCGCTGGAAACGACCTTCAGCTCATCTTCCGCATCGCCGACCGGTACCAGGGTGATGGCGGGAAACCGGCTTTTCAGCAACTGGTGCAGGAGGCTGTCGCGCCGAACCGCGACATGCAGGCCCTCCAGTTCATCGAGGCGGAAAATGCTGCCGGTGGAAGCCCGCGACATGACGACGGCCGTTCCAACGAAGTAGGGACGCGTCGTCAACACGGCATCATCTACGTCCCCATCGGGGATCGAGGGTGCCACGGGTAACAGGTCCAGTTCATGGCGTTGCAATGCCAACCTGGCTTCCCCGATGTTGGCGACATTGACGGGCCTGAACACCAGGCCGCTGGATTCGGCAATGGCATGCAGGTACTCCATCGCCACGCCGGCAGACCGGTTGCCATCCGTGTGTATGAAAGGCCGGCTACCGGGGTAGACGGCAAAACGGACCATCGGGTTGGCTTTTATCCATGCCTTCTCCTGCTCCGTGTAGCGGGTTTCGGTGTTTTGCGCAAAACCTGCGACCGGCAGCAGCCAGCATGCGAACAACCCGCATGCCAGGCAGAACGAGCGAATTGGGCTGCGGGTGATAGGCATGACGTGGAGGGAGAGTGCTGGCGAGCCTGAAAAGTATCGGCGTGCCCCGTCCGCGTGTGCCTAGTAGATGTACGAAATGTCTTGCATGAAGACACCAACGTCAGCAACGGTTTTTGCTATCTTGTCCGCCGCATACGGCAGAGTGATTCCGTGCCGGATGGCAGGTCAGTTGGGGAGTGACGCGATAGGGACATTGTTGTTCGCGCCTGGACGGCGAAACGGCATGCGCAGCTTTGCGCTCTTAACTTGCGGCATGCCGCTATCGCCGGTGTACTTTCAGGCCGTTGAATAGCCGCTGGTATCACAAGGAGTAGGGAATGTCGGACTCAATGGGAGCGCGCTTGCGCGTGATGCTGCTCGACGACCACGAAGTGATACGCCGTGGCCTGGAATTGCTGCTCAAGCAGGAATACTCGATAGACGTGGTGGGCAGCTTCCGCACCAGCCGCGAATTGTTTGCCGCGTTGAAGGACACCCACGTCGACGTCGTCGTTGCCGACTATGCGCTGGGGCCCTCCGATGTGGATGGCCTGAACCTGATCCGCGCCTTGAAGATCCGCTTTCCCAGCGAGCGCATCCTGGTGATGTCCTCTCATCACAATCCCGCGACCGTGGCCTTGGCCATCAGGGCAGGCGCACATGGTTTCGTCGGCAAGGGCCAGGACCAGACCGACCTGATGTTGGCGATACGCGCCGTTGCCGCGGGGCGCACTTATCTGAGCCGCGACCTGGCTACAGCCATCGGTTCCACGGCGCAATCCGGTGAGGAAGCCGGCGACGAGCTACTGGGCTATTCCAAGCTTTCCCCACGTGAACGCGAAGTCCTGCGCTGCGTACTCGATGGCATGTCCGTCACCGAAATCGCCGCCAAGTTCTCCCGCGGCATTACCACCATCAGCGCGCAGAAGAATTCCGCCTTCCGCAAATTGGGCATTCGCACCAACAACGAGCTGTTCAAGATCAGGCATCTGCTGGACAAGCCATGAGCTTGCGGAAGTTCACGATCGGCCGATGGGCCGGTCTGCTTGCGCTCTCGTTTCCGGGGGCGTTGGCCGCGGCGAGCGCGCCGGTCTTCACTCCAGAAGAACAGCAGTGGATCAAGGCGCATCCAGTCGTCTACTTTGCTGCGGACGACGGGAATTTCCCGCTCTCCTATACGGAAGGCGGCACATACAGGGGCGTCGTCGCCGAATACGTAGCCGTCATCGCCAGGAAGTCCGGCCTGCACTTTGAGCGTCATGTACGCCGTCAGCCGGCCGAAAATAAAGCGGCCTTGCTGGCCGGCAAGGTCGACATGCTGCCGTTCTCGAGTCCGGCATGGATGCCGCAACAACTTTCTGACGCGTTTCTCTTTACCGGGCCTTATTTCACCTCGCCGCGTCTGATCATCACGCGGGCCGACGAACCGGTGATGCTCGATAGCAATGAACTCAGCGGCAAAGTGGTGAGCGTGTTTGATTCGGCAGCAGGAAGGGCACTCATGCTTGCCCGATTGCCCAGGGTCATGCCGCTCTTCACACCAACCGTTACCGATGCGCTGGACGCGGTAGAAGATCGGCGCGCTTATGCGGGCATCGGTGCCGAGATAACGCTGCAACCCTTGCTGCGCGGCAAGTATCGTGGCCTGCTCAGCGTCTCCGGCTCGATAAACGACGCGCCGCTGAGTCTTCACATGGCGGTGCGCAAGGATGAGCGCCTGCTCTTCTCGATCGTCGAGAAATCTCTGGAAAGCCTGTCCGTGCAAGAAACCGACGCGATGCGGGCGCAAGCGATCGAACAAGCCGGTAACGACGTGCCCACGCCCCGCCCGTTGCCGCGCTACGGCTTACTGACGATCGTTTTGTTGACGCTGGGACCAGGCTGGCTGGCTTTCTTCGCCTGGCGATGCTGGATGGCCAAAAAGATAGCGAAAAAGCCGAGAACGCCCAGGGCTGCGAGCGAAACACCCGGGGCAGTGCAAGCGCGCGTGCTGGTGGTGGAAGATGACCCCGGGCAATGCGCGGCGCTGACCGAGCAACTGAAGATGCTCGGCATCCCATCCGCAGGCCTTCATGATGGCCTCGAGGCACTGGCGCAGACGGAACGCCAGCCGCCTGCCTTGATCCTGATGGACTGCCATATGCCTGGTCTGGACGGCTACGAAACGACCCGGCGCATTCGGCAGCGGGAAGCTGAGCAAGGCTTGCCCCATGTGCCGATCATCGCTGTCTCTGCCGCGTCGGATGCCGGGCATTTGAAAGCGTGCATGGATGCCGGCATGGATGGTGTGCTGACGAAGCCGCTGCATCCGCAAGAACTGCAGTCCATCCTGGGCGTGTGGCTGGATTCGCCGCTGCGCATCGCGCAGGAGCCGGTCGATACACCGGCTGCATCCGTCGACATCCGTGCCTTGTACCAGGCATCCATGGATGAAGATGTCCATGCCATCGAGCAGGCCATGCAAACCCGCCATGCCGGAGAACTGGTCCACTTCGCGCATCGAATCAAAGGTGCCGCGCTGATGCTGGGTGCCCGGGAGGTGGCCGATGCGGCCGATCGGCTTGAGCAGGCAGCAAAAGGCGCAACCCCGTTCGACGAGGCGCAGATGGAATGCATGCTGCGTGTATTGAAGGACGGCATTGCAAGGTACTTTGCGCCCGTCGACGGCGAGCGCTGATGCTCGCCGTGGGCGTTCGGCGCACGAAGTTTTTCAAACAATTCTTATCCCTTGTGGGCCTAGGCACGGCAACACTGCCAGGAATTACGTAAAGTTGCGTCGTTGCCGCCCAGTCATGTCCCCAACCAACGTCAATCCAGCCTCGTTTGCTCGCTCCGCGGAAGTCCGCAAAATCTTCATCAGAAGTTGTGAAGCCGATCTGCGCGCCATTCTGCATGCCTGGGAGCAACAAGATAAAGACGACCTGCTGAAACGGCTTCATGCCTTGAAAGGCGCGCTCATCGTATTCAGGGCAGGGGATGCGGCGGCCTTATGCGAACAGTTTGAAGAAGACTTGCGCAAGCACAGTCTTCCCGCGTGCGAAGGTGCCTTGCTACAGCTTGACCGGGCCTTGCGCGACCTGATCGACAGCTACCAATAGGCATGCTCAGCTACGGCTTGAACACGCCGTGCAGATAAACCTGCATGGCGTGTTGCATGTGTTCCAGTGCCACCTGCCGTCCGGGCATGCCAGGTTCTGCCTGGATCGCCGCGGCACCCTTCATCATCTGCTGCACCACCACCGCCATGGCAAGGATATCTTCGGCGGAACGGTGCGGCGCGCGGGCCGCCAGCAAGGCCTGCAGCTCCGCGCGCACGCGGCGGCGGATGCTCAAGCCATCGGCCGCCGGTTTGGGCATGGACTCCACCAATGCCAGGAAGGCAGGGTGGCGCTTGCGGAAGGAAATCAGAAACGCGCACAGGTGCTCGGCCCAGGCCGCCGTCGTCCAGCGCAGCGATGGCGCCGCAAAGCTCTTCAGCTCGGCGCAGACGGCCTGTGCGTATTGCTCCAGCAGCGCATTGGCCAGCGCTTTCTTGGTGGGAAAGAACTGGTACAGCGAACCGATCGCCGCCCCTGCGCGCGCCGCCACCTCCGTCATGGTGGTGCCTTCGTAACCTTTTTCGACGAAGCAGCTGCCGGCTGCTTCCAACAAGGCGGCAACGCGTTCGTGGCCCCGCTGGCGTTGCGGTCTGCGGCGGGGCTCGGTTGAATTATGTGAGGGCATCCTCATAAACTCCAAAGTGAGGATATCCTCACTTTTATCATGCTGGAGATTCCCGTGGAAAAGCTTGATCCGCGCCGTACGGCGCTCGTTCTTATCGATCTGCAGAAGGGTATCCTACCGTTCGCAGGCGGTCCCCACACCGGGACGCAGGTGCTGGAGAAAGCCGGCGGGCTGATGCATCGCTTTCATGGCCTGGAATCCCCCGTGGTGTTGGTGCGCGTGGGCTGGTCCGCCGATGGTGGCGACGCCTTGCGCCAGCCGGTCGATCGACCCTCCCCACGCAAAAGCCTCGATGACGACTGGTGGGAGTTCCCCCCAGAACTCGGTGCGATCGATAGCGATATCCGGGTGATCAAGCGCCAATGGGGTGCGTTCTACGGTACCGACCTGGAACTGCAGCTGCGCCGTCGTGGCATCGAACACATTGTGCTTGGCGGTATCTCCACCAACATCGGCGTCGAATCCACCGCACGCAATGCGTGGGAATTGGGCTTTGGCATTGTGTTCGCCGAGGATGCGATGAGCGCGGCGAGTGGCGAGCATCACGCGTTCGCCATCGAGAACATTTTTCCGCGCCTGGGCCGTGTGCGTTCCGCCGCGCAAGTCATGGACATGCTCGGCTGATCCGCGCCAGGGAATAGCTCCTCGCCCCCTGCGTAAAGCCGGGACGCGGCGGATCGTCTGCATCCACACGCACACTCGGCCCACATGCCGGCCACGGCTTCTTCACGTCCATCTCTCGACCGCCTATCTGCGTCACCCGCCGCTGATGCTGCGCTGCCGCGCGGCTCCCCTTCCCTCGGCACCTGCACGCTGCCGCCAAACACCGGCATTTAGGTACTCCAGGCGGCATTGCCGATTTTGCGGCGCAGCGCAGCATGGCGGCACAGCGCCTTTACAGGCGGCCATGAAAACCTTTACAAGCCCCCATGAAAACGTTTACGTTTGCGCCGCCGTTAGGATGTGCGGACATCCACTATGCAAGGGGCTGCTTCGATGACGACCAAAAACGCAACCATCAAGGACGTGGCGCGCGAGGCGAAAGTCTCGGTCGCTTCGGTATCGCGCGTGCTCAACGGCCTCGGCGGTGTCACCCCCTCCACGCAGAAGATCGTGCGCGAAGTTGCCGCGCGCCTGAACTACATCCCGGACAACGCCGCACGCAGCTTGATCACCGGACGCACACACACCATCGGCGCCGTGCTGCCGGACCTGTATGGGGAATTCTTCTCCGAACTGATCCGCGGCATCGATCTGGCCGCGCGTGCGCGTAACTTGCACCTGCTGGTATCCAGTTCGCATGACGGCGTGGAAGACGCGGCCGCGGCGGTGCGCGCCATGCGCGGTCGCGTCGATGGCATGGTGATTCTTTCCGAATACGTCGACGCCGCTTTTCTCGAAGAAAACCTGCCCGAAAAATTGCCGGCAGTGCTGTTGGACAGTCCCGTAAAAAGCGCGCGCTATCCGGTCATCAACATCGACAACCGTGATGGCGCCATGGCCATGGTGCGGCACCTGGTCGATACAGGCCACCAGCACATCGCCTTCATCAGCGGCCCCAAGACCAACTTCGATGCGCAGCAGCGTGAGAAGGGCTATCGCGCCGCCATGGCCAAGCATGCGCCAAGCGCCACATTGGTCATCATCGATGGCGATTTCACCGAGGAATCAGGTTACCGCGCCGGACGCGAACTGCTCGGCAAGAAACCGCGCCCCCAAGCCGTCTTCGCCGCCAACGACATGATGGCGATCGGTTGCCTTTACGCCTTCAAGGAAGCCGGCCTCGATGTCCCCGGGGACATTGCATTGGCCGGCTTCGACGACATCCTCATTGCGCGCTACGTCACGCCGCCGCTGAGCACGGTGCAGGTGCGTATCGCCGAGCTGGGCCGCATTGCGCTGGAACGCCTGGCGGTGATGCTGAAACCGATCGACAAGACGCCGGCATCCGTCGAAACGCTCGGTTGCGACGTCGTCGTCCGTGAATCCTGTGGGGCGAAAAGCGGCGCCGCGGCAGCGCCGCGCAAGCCCCGTAAAGCGCCGCGACCACTACCAACATAACGAAACCCGCAACACATTCGGGGAGGGGTGTCATGCAAGCCGTATCAAAGTCCAAGAAACTGTTGTTGGCACGGTTGATTGCCACGTCGGTTACCGCCACTGCTGCCTTGCCGATGATTTCCTTTGCGCAAAGCTCGGATGCAAACCTGCGTGGTACGGCAGCTCCAAACATCACGGTCACTGCCAAGAACGTCGCCACCGGCTATACCCGCACGACCACCTCAGGCAAAGACGGCAGCTACGCCTTGGTAAGCCTGCCACCTGGCACCTATCAGGTGGATGCCGGTGCCGGCACTGAGCACACGATTACGCTCACCGTGGCATCGACTTCAACCCTCAATCTGGTTGCTGCCGCACCGGCTGCGAATGCAAAGAACCTGGGCGGCGTCACGGTCACGGCAACCACGCTGCCGGAGATGACTACTTCGGAAGTGGGCACGACCATTTCGCAACGCGAAATCGCCACGGTGCCGCAGATCACGCGCAACTTTCTTGAATTTGCGGACACCGTGCCGGGCATGGTGTTTACCGTGCAGCAGAATGGCCAGACCAGCCTGCAATCCGGAGGCCAGGCGCCGGATGCCATCAACGTCTACATCGACGGCGTCGGGCAAAAGAATTATGTGGAGAACGGCGGCATCACCGGCCAGAACAATACGCAGGGCAATCCGTTCCCACAATTGGCCATTGGCGAATACAAGGTCGTCACCTCCAACTACAAAGCCGAGTACGACCAGATCTCCAGCGCAGCAGTCATCGCGGAAACAAAGTCCGGCACCAATGAATTGCATGGTGAAATGTTTGGAGACTGGACCGACACGCGCTTGCGTGCGATGACGCCCAACGAGATCTTCGCTGGCAAGAAACAACCTTCGCACGACAAGGAATACGGCTTCTCGCTCGGCGGCCCGATCATCAAGGACAAAGCGCATTTCTTCGTCACATACGAAGGCAAGGAATACGACACGCCCATCGCGGTGGTGCCAAGTGCGCCATCTTCTTCGTTGCTTCAGACCTCAGACTTGCCAGCCAGTGCGCAGGCGCAACTGGGACCCTCCAGCCTTCCCTTCAAGGAGAATCTGTGGTTCGCCAAGTTTGACTACGAGCCGACCAATCGCGATCGCATCGAAGTGAGCGGCAAGTACCGCAGTGAGACGTCCATTTCCGGTACCGGCATCGGCGTGGCCGCATCTTCTGCATTGAACACGATCAACTACGATCGCCGCTTCGACGTCCGCTGGGATCACAGCGCGGACGCCTGGTTCAACCGCTTGCAGCTCACTTATGAAAATGCCTTCATCAAGCCGACTGCGGTCAACATCGGCAACGGTGCTGCCTATACGGATTTCAGCAACCAAAACACGACGCTCCTGACCGCCGATGCGGCCGATCCTCGCGGTACGCAGGATAAAGGCCAGAAAGGGCCGGCGATTCAAGACGACTTCACGCTCAACGATCTGCAATGGCACGGCGACCACGTCGTCAAAATGGGAGTGAAATACAAGCTGATTCAACTCGTGGCGCAGGATGCCGGCGAATTCAATCCACAGTTTTCCTACGATGTAACGCCCAACGGCACCTTGCCGGTGCCGTGGCAGGTGCTGTTTCCCATCGCACTGCCAGGCTTAAGCCCCATAGTGAGAACCAACGACAAGCAGATCGGAACCTACATCCAGGACGATTGGACGGTGGACGAACACCTCACGTTGAACCTGGGAATACGTTGGGACTACGACGAAACGCCGTCATACCTCAATTTCGTCACCCCACAATCGGTCGTCACGGCGTTGAACTCGCAAAATACAAACGCCGGTGCGCCGCAGGGCATGACCTATGCGCAGTCGCTGGCGCTGGGTGGCGTCAACGTCAACGACTACATCAGCAACGGCCACAATCGTCATCCCCAGACCAATCAGTTCCAGCCGCGCTTTGGTTTCTCCTATGACATCAACGGTGATCAGGCGCATGTCATTCATGGTGGCGCAGGGCGATCCTACGACCGCACCATCTACGAGTTCCTGCAACTGGAGCAAACCAAACTGGCCCTGGACGAAGCGACCATTACGTTTCCCAATCAATATCATCAGTGCGCGTCCAGCCTGAGTTGCATTCCATGGAATCCGGCGTATCTCGGCGGTATCGGCGTGCTACAGGGGCTGCTCACAGGTACTACCGCGGGCCGCGAGGTTGACCTGATCAACAACAACCTCAAGACACCCCACTCCGACCAGATAAGCATCGGCATGCGCAATCAGATTGGCGAATGGATCACCGACGTGACATGGGCACAAGTGAACCGGTTCAATGGCACGGTGTTCACGCTCGGCAATCGTTACGCGAATGGCCAGTTCTACCAGCAAGGCAATGCTGCTTTTGGCGAGAGCATTCCAGGCTTCGGCAGCTTGATCATCGGCAACAATGGCGTTACCCAGAAAACGCAACAAGTGCTGGTTTCGGCGGAAAAACCTTATACGCCCGAATCGCACTGGGGCGTCACGATCGCCTATACGTATTCCAAGGCCAAGCAAAACAACGATAGCCAGGATCCCGCCGATCAATATGCGTTCGACGAGCCGACCATCCAGGATTATCCCTTCATCACGTCGGCCGTGGCAAAACATCGCCTGGTCGTTTCCGGCTCGAATGATCTGCCGTGGGGCCTGCTGTTTGGCTACAAGCTCACGCTGGCTACCCCGATTCCCTCGCTTGGCTTGGCCTGCATCAATTTCAACACACCCAGTGCCTGTCTTCCCGTCTCGTTTACGCCACCGGGCTCGCGCTTCCTGAGCGGGCCTATCTTCGGCTATCGCTCGATCGACTTTCAGATCACCAAAAATTTCGAGATCTACGGCAACGTGAGTGGCTATGCGCGTTTCGATCTGCTCAACGCCTTCAACTGGAACAACTACGACGGTTACCTCACCCCCTATGGAGCGAACGGCGTATTCAGCGATCGGCCAGTGACCTACGACCCGCACGGCAACATCCTGGGCACGCCGCGCGAGCTGAAGCTGACTTTGGGTATCAAGTTCTAGCAACAACGTGCCACGAGGTTCCAGTGTTACCCAATCCAAGGACGGATCTGCGGCGAATTCCGGCACGGCAACCCCTCTCCGTGCCGGGATTCGCCAATTTTTTCTGCACGGGATATTTGATTTAAAGTTACTCACATGACATTTCCTTTCGTCCGCAAGGCTACGTTGAAAGCCCTTGTTGCCGCACTGGTGTTTTGCAGCGGCGTCACGCAGCCGGTGTCGGCGCGAACAAGCAACTACAGCTACGAAAGCCTGCCAAGGGCACAGCAGGCCATGCTGGCGGATCTGGAGCGGCGCACCTTCCAATGGTTTTGGGACAGCGCCAATCCTGCCAACGGGCTGATCCCGGACCACTATCCCGGCCCTTCTTTTTCCAGCATTGCATCCGTCGGCTTTGGCTTGACCGCCTACGGCGTCGGCGTGGAGCGCCGCTACATTACGCGCGAGCAAGCGGTCGACCGAACACTGACTACTTTGCGCTTCTTCGCGAATGCGCCGCAAAACGCCAGCGAAGACGACGCATCCGGCTATCACGGTTTTTTCTATCACTTCCTCGATATGAAAACCGGCAAGCGTTTCACGCGCTCAATAGAACTATCGAGCGTGGACACCACCTTGCTGTTGGGCGGCGTGTTGTTTGCGCAGTCCTACTACGATCGCGATACGACCAAGGAAAAGGAAATCCGCACGCTGGCGGATGAAATCTACCGGCGTGTCGACTGGATCTGGATGCAACCGCGCGCGCCGTTGATCAGCATGGGTTGGACTCCGGGCGGCAAGTTTATCGATTCGGATTGGAAGGGCTACGACGAAGGCAAGCTGATCTATATCCTCGCGCTGGGTTCGCCGACCCATCCGGTTTCCGGACAGGCCTGGGCGGCCTGGACCAGCACGTATCCCAGGCAATGGGGCAGGTTCTACGGACAGACGTTCCTTAACTTTGCGCCGCTGTTTGGCCACCAATACACCGAGGCATGGGTGGATTTTCGCGGCATTCGCGATGCCTGGAGCCGCGCGCATGGCCTGGACTATTTTGAGAACGGCCGCCGCGCCACTTACGCGCAACGCGCTTATGCCATCGCCAATCCCAGGCACTGGAAAGACTACAGCGCAAACATATGGGGCTTGACCGCGTGTGACGGTCCCGGCGATCTCAAGATGAAAACGAGCGATGGAACCATGCGCGAGTTCTTCAGCTATTCGGCACGTGGTGCCGGCCTCGACGACATTTCGGACGACGGCACGATTGCCCCGACGGCGGCTGGCGGCTCCATCGCGTTTGCACCGGAAATCGTGGTTCCCGCCTTGCAGGCGATAAAGGAAAAATACGGTGATGACGTGTACGACCAATACGGATTTGTCGATGCTTTCGATCCCAGTTTCGACGGTTCGGTGACGACAGACTCCGGCCGCTATATCGTCAAGGGCTGGTTCGATACCAAGCAACTCGGTATCGACCAGGGACCGATCGTGTTGATGATCGAGAACTGGCGCAGCGGCTTCGTGTGGAAGGTGATGCGCAAGAATCCATATATCCGCAAGGGATTGCAGCGAGCCGGCTTTACGGGTGGATGGTTGGAGCAGGCATCCAAATAGCGGTGTCCGCCCGGTGCCTGCTCCGGGGAGATCTATGAAAAAACTCGCCTTACCCTCGTCGCCCCGGCGAAGGCCGGGGCCCAGTGCCTGGACCGGCGGCGAAAGCCGCTGGGCGCCGGCTTTCGCCGGGGGGACGGGGCTGAGGGTTTTTCGCATCATGGCGGCGATATTGATCGCCATATCTTTGACCGCCTGCAACCAAAGTTCCGACCCGCACACCCTGACCTTCTGGACCATCGGTCGCGAAGGCGAAGCCGTCACGCAGCTGCTGCCGGAGTTCGAGCGTGAAAATCCGGGCATCCACGTCGTATTGCAACAGCTGCCGCTCAGCGCCGCGCATCAGAAACTGCTCACCGCCTTCGCCGGCGATTCCACGCCGGACATCACTCAGCTAGGCAATACCTGGTTGCCGGAACTGGCGGCCTTGGGCGCATTGGAACCACTGCAAACACGGGTGGCGCAGTCGTCGGTCATCCGCGCTGACGACTACTTTCCCAGCATCTGGTCCACCAACCGCTACGAAGGCGTGCTTTACGGCGTGCCCTGGTATATCGACACGCGCTTGCTGTTCTATCGCGGCGATTTGCTGAAAGCCGCCGGTTTTGACGCGCCTCCGCGCGACTGGCAAGAATGGCGACGCATGCTGGCTGCACTGAGCAACCCTGCGCGCGGCATTTACGGCATTCTGCTGCCTACCAACGAATACGAACAGCTGATGTCGCTGGCCTTGCAGCAATCGGACCCTTTGCTGCGCGACGGCGGCCGCTACGGCAATTTCGAGAGCGCGGGCTTCAAGCGCGCCTTGACCTTTTACGTCGATACCTTCCGGCTTCATCAGGCGCCCCCGATCACCAATATCGAAGCCGGCAATCCGTGGGAGGAATTTGGGCGCGGCGTCTACCGCTTTTATTTTTCCGGCCCATGGAACATTCAAGAATTCCGCAAGCGCCTGCCTGCTGCGGAAGAAGGCGATTGGAACACGGCGCCACTACCAGGGCCGGATGGTCCTGGCGCATCGGTCGCCGGCGGCTCCAGCCTGGTGATCTTCCGCAAGGCGCGCCACAAGCAGGCGGCCTGGAAGCTGATCGAGTACCTGTCGCGTCCCGATGTGCAGGGCCGTTTCTACGATCTACTGGGCGACATGCCGCCGCGCCGGAGTTCCTGGAACCAGCACAGCTTGCGCGATGATCCGAAGGTCCAAGCGTTTCGCGAACAACTGGAGCACGTGAAACCCGCGCCACCGGTGCCCGAGTGGGAGCAGATCGCCAACGAAATGCAGCTTGTCGCGGCGCAGGCCGTGGCAGGCAATCTCACGATCGACCAGGCCGCGGCGGAGATCGATCGCCGCGCCGATCGCATTCTGGAAAAGCGGCGCTGGATGCTGGACCACGCGCATCACGCCACGGGCGACGCCTTATGAATCGCCAGCCTGCCGCATGGCTGTTTCTTGCCCCTGCCGCCATCGTGCTCGGCGTGTTCTTCCTGCTGCCGGTGATCGGTGCCTTTGTGCTGAGCCTTACCGATTACGACCTGTACGCACTGGCCGATCTTCACAACCTGCGTTTCGTCGCGTTGAACAACTATTGGGCGCTGCTGCATCGGCCACTGTTTTGGGCGGCGCTGGGGCATACGGTGTATTTCGTGGCAGTCGGCGTGCCGCTGTCGATGCTGGTGTCCTTGTGTGCAGCGCTGCTGCTGCATTCGCCGCTGGCACGCTGCAAGCCGTTTTTTCGCACGGCGCTGTTTGCGCCGGTGGTGACCACGGTGGTCGCGGTGGCCGTGGTCTGGCGCTATTTGTTCAACACCAAATACGGGCTGGTGAACTATTTGCTGGGCGCGATCGGCATCCATCCAGTCGATTGGCTGGGCGATCCGCATTGGGCGATGCCGGCGATCATGCTTTTCGCGGTGTGGAAGAACTTCGGCTACAACATGATCATCATGCTGGCCGGGCTGCAGGCAATTCCAAGCGAACTGTACGAAGCGGCACGCATGGATGGCGCATCGGCCTGGCGGCAGTTCCGTCACATCACCTTGCCGATGCTGGCGCCCACATTGTGGATGGTGGGCATTCTCGCCATCTCCGGCTATTTCCAGCTGTTCGCGGAACCTTACGTCATCACCGAGGGTGGTCCGCTGCAAAGCACCGTCAGCGTGCTGTACTTGATGTACGACGAAGGCTTCAAATGGTGGAACCTGGGTTCCGCCTCGGCCATCGCGTTCCTGTTGTTCGTCATCATGTTCGTGGTGACGGAACTCATGCTGCAGGTTGGCCGCAAGGAGGTGGACGCATGACGCCGCGCATCGCCAAGGCCTTGATCAATGGCTTGCTGATCGGCGGTGCCGTGGTCGCGTTGTTTCCGATGCTGTGGATGCTGTCGGTCTCGCTGATGCAGCCGGGCCAGGCCAGCGCCCTGCCGCCGCCACTGCTTCCGGCACATGCCACGCTGCACAACTACCGGGAGCTGTTTCTACGCGCCGGCATGGGGCGTTACCTGCTCAACAGCCTGCTGGTATCCAGTGCCATTACCGTGCTGTCGCTGGCCTTGAACCTGATGGCCGGCTACGCCTTTGCCAAGTTGCGTTTTGCCGGGCGCGATGTGCTGTTCCAAAGCGTGGTGGGCATGCTCGCCATTCCCGCGCAGGTGGCGATGTTGCCGCTGTTCCTGATGCTGAAGCCGATCGGCCTAGTGAACAACTACGGCGGTGTGATCGTGCCGGCCATGGCGAGTGCGTTCGGCATCTTTCTGGTGCGCCAGTATGCGCGGGGTATTCCCGATGAGCTGCTTGAGGCAGCGCGTATCGACGGAGCAGGGGAGCTGCGCATCTTCATGCGTATCGTGCTGCCACTGCTGAAGCCGATCATGGTAACGCTGGCGATCTACACGTTTCTCACCGCATGGAACGATTTCATGTGGCCGCTGATCGTGCTGACGGGGCAGGAGCATTACACCTTGCCGTTGGGCCTGGCTTCGCTGGCACGCGAGCACGCCACGGATACCGAGTTGATGATGGCCGGCTCGGTGATCACCGTGGTGCCGGTGCTGGTGCTGTTCCTGGCCTTGCAACGCTATTACCTGGAGGGGCTGCTGTTGGGCAGCGTGAAGGGCTGATGCGCATCGGGACGCCCCAT
Organism: Dyella sp.; assembly: GCF_036746095.1. NCBI lineage: Bacteria > Pseudomonadati > Pseudomonadota > Gammaproteobacteria > Lysobacterales > Rhodanobacteraceae > Dyella > Dyella sp. The sequence goes on along the minus strand of NZ_DAIOEU010000032.1, from coordinate 13,301 downwards.
GAGCACCTAGGCTGGGATGCGCAGGCCACCGTTTGCGTCGAAGAAATGCAGCCGCTCCGCATTGAACCGCACATGCAGCGAAGTACATGGGGCCGGTACCTGTTGCGGCGGTACACGCGCAACAAGCAGTTGATCGCCGAAGCGCAGGTTGAGAAACACTTCGTTGCCCACCGGCTCGATCACCTCCAGCTTGGTTTCAAGCATGCCGGCATGCGACACGACTGGTTGCACATCCTCCGGGCGTACGCCAAGCACGATGTCGTGATCGTTCCATGGCTCCAGCGTTGTTGCCTGCGTGGGCAGTTCGCCCAACGGCAACACGGCGTGTGGCATGACCAGTTGCCAACCACGCGCGCGATGCAGCCTGCCGCGCAACAGGTTCATCGCCGGCGAACCCAGAAAACCTGCCACAAACAGATTGGCGGGGTTCTCGTACAACCGCATCGGCGTATCGATCTGCTGGATCTTGCCGCCATCCAGCACCACGATGCGTTCGCCCAGCGTCATCGCTTCAATCTGATCGTGCGTGACGTAGATGGTGGTGGTGCCCAATCGCCGGTGCAGCCGCGCGATTTCCACGCGCATGGTCAGGCGCAACCTGGCATCGAGGTTGGACAGCGGTTCGTCGAGCAGGAATACCTTCGGTTCGCGCACCAGTGCGCGTCCCAGTGCCACACGTTGGCGTTGCCCGCCGGAAAGCGCGGCCGGCCGCGCATCCAGGCGGTGTTCCAATTGCAGCAGATGCGCCGCCTCATGCACGCGGCGCTTGATCTCATCCTTGGGCTTGCCGCGCAACTGCAGGCCAAAGCCGAGATTTTCCCCCACCGTCATATGTGGGTAGAGCGCGTAGTTCTGGAACACCATCGCAATGTCGCGATCCTTGGGTGCGACGTCGTTGACCACGCGTCCATCGATGCGCAACGTGCCGGCGGAGATCGATTCCAGTCCGGCGATCATCCGCAGCAGGGTGGTCTTGCCGCAGCCGGAAGGGCCGACCAGCACCAGCAGCTCGCCATTGGCGATCTCGAAACTGGCATCGTCGACGCCGACGTGGCCGTTGGGATAGACCTTGCGGACCTGCTCAAGACTGACCGTCGCCATCGAAATGTATTGCCCCATCCGCATGCAGCGTTGGGCTATTCTCCTTGCGTAATCGATTACATCAAGCCGCACTGCGGCATGGAGAGTTTCGCATCATGACCCGCTATCGCTTCCCGGATGGCTTTATTTGGGGTGTTGCCACGTCCGCCTACCAGATCGAAGGCTCGCCCCTGGCCGATGGCGCGGGTCCCAGCATCTGGCAGCGTTTCGCGCATACGCCCGGCATGATGGCCAACGGCGACCATGGCGACGTGGCTTGCGACCACTACCGCCGCTACAAGGACGACGTGCAGTTGATGCGCGCGCTGGGTTTGCACAGCTACCGCTTCAGCGTGGCATGGGCGCGCGTGCTGCCGGAAGGCACCGGCCGCGTGAACCAGAAAGGCCTGGACTTCTATTCCCGCCTGGTCGACGAATTGCTCCAGAACGGCATCGAGCCCAACGTCACGCTGTTCCATTGGGATTTGCCGGCGGCGCTGGATGACCGCGGCGGCTGGTTGAACCGCGACAGCGCGCACTGGTTCGCCGATTACGCCAGCGTGGTGTTCAAGGCGCTGGATGGCCGGGTGAAACGCTGGTCGACCATCAACGAACCATGGGTGGTGACCGACGGCGGCTACCTGCATGGTGCGCTTGCGCCGGGACATCGCAGCAAATACGAAGCGCCGCTTGCTGCGCATAACCTGATGCGCGCCAGCGGCGCCGGCATCCAGATGTATCGCGCCGTGGGGCAGCACGAGATTGGCGTGGTGTTCAATATCGAGCCGAAATATCCGGCCTCGCAGCGTCCTGACGACATCGCGGCAACGCAGCGCGCGCATGCCTACATGAACGAGCAGTTCGCCGATCCCGCCTTGCTCGGTTCGTATCCGCCCGAGTTGAAGGAGGTGTTCGGCGATGCGTGGCCCGATTTTCCCATGGAGGATTTCCAGCTTACGAAGCAGCCGGTCGACTTTGTCGGCATCAACTATTACACGCGCTCCGTGGTGAAGCACGACGACCACGGCTACCCGTGCCGGGCCGCGCGCGTGCGGCAGACGCATGCCACGCACACGGAAACCGATTGGGAGGTCTACGAGCAAGGGCTGGCCGACACGCTGCGGTGGTTCACGGACCGCTACGGCGACCTGCCGCTGTATGTCACCGAGAATGGTGCCGCCTTCTACGATCCGCCGGTGGCGGAAGAAGACGTGGTGGAGGATCCGCTACGCGTCGCCTATCTGCGCAAGCATCTGCGTGTCTTGCATCACTGCATCGAAACAGGCGTGAACCTCAAGGGCTATTACGCCTGGTCGCTGCTGGACAACCTGGAGTGGTCGCTGGGGTTTGCCAAGCGCTTCGGCTTGTATCACGTGGATTATGCGAGCTTGAAGCGTACGCCGAAGGCGTCGGCGAGATTTTATGCGCGGGTGATCGAGACCCATGGCGAGGCGCTCGCATAGGTTGGGTGCACCAACCATCGCCATGCATGCGGTTACGTTGGGGTTCGGCGTTGCCTCCCCCCAATCGGCCCCACCATCAAGAATGCAGCGGCACGCGTTGTGTCGCCTTGTCCAGCAGCCATTCCTTCAATGCGCCATCCGCTGCCGCCATCGATTCCGCTGACGCCGGCCGACGCAGCATGGCTGCCAACGCGGGCGGCACCTCCACCGGTTTGCCGATCAACGGCTCGACCACGCTCTCGAACTTCGCCGGATGCGCCGTCGCCACCACTGCCCACGGCGCGTTGTCACCGGCCGCACGCAACTCGTCCAGCACATGCATCGCCGTCGCGGTGTGCGGGCAGAACACCTCGCCGTACTCGCGTGCGTGCAGGGAAATCGTCGCGGCGATGATGTGATCGTCCACGCTCTGCGCCTTGAACGCTTTGCGCAGTTCGTTCGCATCCGGATACGTCCAGCGCAGGCGTTCGAAATTGCTCGGCGCGCCCACGTCCATCGCATTGGCCAACGTCGCGACTGCCTCGCGTGGTGCATAGTCGTGGCCGGCAAAGAAATCCGGCAGCGTTTCGTTGGCATTGCAGGCAAGGCGGATCTGGCCGAGCGGCAGGCCCATGGCGCGCACCCAGATGGCGGCCAGTGCATTGCCCAGGTTGCCGGTGGGCACGACCAGGTTCAGTGGTTGCCCGTGCTTGCGCCACCACGCGAGGGCGGCATGCGCGTAGTAGCTCATCTGCGGCAGCAGGCGGCCCAGGCTGATGCTGTTGGCGGAAGAAAGCGGCGACTGGGCTTGCAGCGCGGCATCGTTCAGGGCGGCTTTCACCATGCGCTGGCAATCGTCGAAACGTCCTTGCACGCGCAGTGTCTGCACGTTGTCGCCAAAACAGCCGAGCTGATGTGCCTGGCGTGGCGAGACGCGGCCATCGGGATAGAGAATCACCACCTCGATACCGGGCTGCCGATGGAAGGCAGCACCAACCGCAGCGCCGGTGTCGCCCGAGGTTGCCACCAGAATCGTCAGCGGCGTCGCCTGATCGACCCGCACGCGGCGCAAGCAGGCGGCGAGGAACCGCGCACCCACATCTTTGAATGCTGCGGTAGGGCCATGGAACAGCTCAAGCACGGACGTATTCGGATGCTGTGGCAACGAGCGCAACGGTGTCGGGAATGTCAGTGCTTCCGCGCAAATCGCCGGCAATTCCGCAGCCAGTGCATCGCCAGCAAAGAACGGTGCCAGCAGCGTCGCGGCCGTTTGCGCCAGATTCCCGCCGGCTTTGAAGTCTTCAACGCGCAGCGTGGGAAGATGATCCGGCACGTACAGGCCGCCATCCGGCGCTAGCCCCGCGGCAATCGCCTGGCTCAGGTTAGCGGCCGGGCTCGCGCCGCGCGTACTGAGATAACGCAACCCTGCACTCATGCGTGTTCACCTGCATCAACCGAAGGAACGAGTGTGGCGGCTGGGCCATCTACCGGCGAGATAAAGCTGTCGCTGTCCAGCCCCACCTCGGCAAAGGCACTGCGCATGGCATCGGCGGCCGCTTCTGCTTCGGCGCGATGCTCAAACCAGCCGAACACGCTGGGACCGGCGCCGGAGATGCTGGCGCCCAGCGCCTTGTGATCCAGCGCTGCTTGCTTCACGCGTGCGAAATTCGGGATCAGCGATGCGCGGCGCGGTTCTACCAGCACATCCTTCAAGCCTTCGCGCACCAGATCCGCGTCGCCACGGAAGCAGCCGGCCAGCACTAGCGCGAGATTGGCCGACTGCGCCACGAATTCACCCAACGCATAGTCGCCGGCCAAGGCCGCGCGCGCTTTGCGCGTCTCCAATACCGCATGCGGATGCACCAGTGCGCAATGCCAGCTTGGTGGTACGGGCAGGCGCACCAGGCGTTCGCGCGTGGCGAGCACCAGGCCGCCGAGCAACATGGGTCCCACGTTGTCGCCATGGCGTCCGCCGCTGGCCACCGCTTCGCCTTCCACCGCAAAGCCATAGAGCGATTCGCGCGACAGCGGCCGTTCCAGCAAGGCATTGGCCGCCACCAGCGCGGACACGCACGAAGCGGCCGAACCGCCCATGCCGGAGCCAAGCGCGATGCCTTTGTGCAGGGCGATTTCAAAGCCGTGCTGCAAACCCAGTGCCTTGCGCAGGGCCATCAAGGCCATGCCGGCCGTGTTTTTTGCGGCATCCATAGGGAGCACGTCCACGCAGCCGTCGATGCTGGCGATGCGCACCACCGGTGCGTCGATGCGACAGACGTCGGCGCGATCGCTCGCGCCCGTGATGCAGTGGCCAAGAATGTCGAAACCCACGCCCACATTGCCGACACTGGCAAAGGCGGTTGCGGAGGCGGCTTGCAGGCGTTGCGCGGACATCGGTGGCTTCACGGCAAGAGGAGCGTTCATGCGCGCACCTCCAGCGATTCGGCAATGCGCAGCAAGTCGGCGAAGATGCCGGCGGCCGTCACTTCCGGACCGGCACCGGGACCTTGTACCAGCAGCGGATTATCGCGGTAACGCTGGGTGCGGAACTGCACGATGTTATCCGTAAGCCGCGTATGCGCGAACGGATGCGCGGAAGGCAGCGCCTGCAGGCCGACCTGGGCGCGGCCGTTGCGGTCGAGGCTGGCGACGTGGCGCAGCACGCCTTGGCAGGCGTGGGCTTCGGCCAGGCGTGCGGCCATCGGGGCGTCGAGTTCGTCCAGGCGCGCCATGAATTCTTCCAGCGGCACCTCGGCCAATTCCGGTGGCACCAGGCTTTCCACCGCCACGTCGTGCAGGGACATCGGCCAGCCGGCTTCGCGCGCCAGGATCACCAGCTTGCGCGCCACGTCCATGCCGGACAGGTCATCGCGCGGATCGGGTTCCGTATAACCCAGCGCATGCGCCTCGCGCACCAATGCGGAGAACGGGCGTTTGCCGTCGTAGTGGCAGCACAGCCACGCCAGCGTGCCGGAGAACATCCCTTCCACCGAGAGCAACTGGTCACCCGTATCGAGCAGGTCGCGCAGTGTCTGCACGACCGGCAGGCCGGCGCACACCGTTGCTTCATACCGAAAGCGGCCGCCATGCTGGCTGGCCGCGCGGATCGCCTGCCAGCGCGAGAGCGGACCGCTGCTGGCCAGTTTGTTCGGTGTCACCACGTGCACGCCGGAGGCGAGCCAATAGGGATAGTGCGAAGCCACCACGTCGCTGGCGCTGCAGTCGATCAGCATCGCGTGGCGGCCATCGTCGCCGCGAAGATGGGCGGCGAATTGATCGAGATCGGTCGGGCGCCAGGTCTGTGCGGCGTGTTGTGCGTTGAGCTCCGGGTCGTCGCAATCCAGCCACATGCGGCGGCTGGCGGCCACGCCGCAGAGTTTCAGTTCCAGGCCGGCTTCGCGCAGCAGGCGCTCCTGCGCCGCGCGCAGTTGAGCCAGCAGGACGCTGCCGACACGGCCGGGGCCGACCAGGCCAACCGCGAGCGTTCGTCGTCGCGAGACAGCGGCTTGCAGCGGAGGCAAACGGTGTGGGTGTTCAGCGATGAGTGATGCACAGCTTTCCATGACGGCCTCCGGTAGAGGCCCCTGGCTCGCTGGCGGTTCGGGAGTACCGGTCCGCCTCGTCGAGGGCGGGACCGTTTGCGTATGAAGACTATTCGCGCACAGACACCACCCCAGACCCGGTCGTTCCGGTTCCGGTGGTAGTGGTAATAATCGTGGCGATGATCGTTGTCGCCGCCATGCCAACGCGACCGGTATTGACCGGTGCGATGTTGATGCGTGCTGGCATGGATGCGTGCGACATGGAACCGACGATAATTGTGCATTGCAGCGGCTGTCAACGGTTGCTTGCGAAACTATTACCCAGGCTGCCCGGTTAATTCCTTGGAGGCATGTGGCTGCACCGCAACGACCCTGGTCACAAGACTCATTCCAACTTGGTCGTGCCGTTCTGCGGGTCTACTGTGCCCTCGCGAATTCGCTGCACAAAAGTACCGACCTCACGGATAAGCAATTCGGGTCTGTCAAAATGGATGTAGTGGCCACTGCCCTTGGCAATGATGCGATAGCTGTTTGCGGAAAGCTTCTTTAGCGCTTCCTGCTCGCTATCGTGTGCAGCCATGCCAGCCTGCCAATCAGCGGCGGACACTCTGCCTGCGAGAATTGACGGCCTGGATTGCTGCGTGTCCTGTGAAAAAACCAATATTCGCATGTCACCGAATGAGTCCGCGTGCGACGCCTCCACAAGGGATATCCCCTGCGCCTCATAAGCCGCTCGATAAGCTTCCACCTGTGCGGGAACGCAGGTATTGGCTTTGATCCATCCGGCATAGGTGTCGAAACCTGGTGGCACCGCATCGCACGAGCCGGTCATGCGCGCGATGCCCAGGTCAACTAGCAACCTCACGATCGCAAATTCAAACGCGCTGTGCTTGTCCAGTGACGCCATCGAGACTGGCATCGGCGCTGGTGCGGGTGATGTGGCGTCGACGAAGACCAGGCCGGCTACGGCGTGAGGAAACCGCGATGCGTAGTCGCGGATATAGATGCCGCCGAACGAATGGCCCACCAAGACGAGGGGCTCCGTAATGCCCGCTTCCTTCAGCAAACCATGTAACTCATCGGCGACATGATTCGCGTCGCGGATACCCGGTTGCGTTTCGCTCCAGCCAAAGCCGGCGCGGTCATACGAGCAGACCTTGGTGACGCTTGAAAGCGCCGGCTGGACCTTCCCCCATACAGTGAAATCCTCGCCAAATCCGGCTTCGAGCACGATGATGGGAGAGCCCTCGCCGGTGCAATACAGATGCATTCGCCGGCCATCTACGGCGTATAGCCGTCCTGGTGGCGGATTCGCCTTTCGAAGGCGGTGCACCACCGACAAGTTCCATAAGCCGCCTGCCGTGCCAAGCAGGATGAGCAGTGCTGTTGCGCCGAGCACGATCTGGCCGAGCCTGCGCCAGATTCGGCGTCTGGCTGCGCGAGGTTTTTGCATGGACTTGTTCCGCCGTGGAGTTACTTGACTTGCGCCATGTCCGGATCAAGCGTGTACACGATGGAGTTGATCTTCCATCCCTCGGTGGTATGCAGCAGTTGCCAGGTTTCGCTGCCCTTGTTGTTGAGCTTGCCCTTGTCGAGATACACAAAATCGAAATACACCGCCGCGATATTGCCGTCGGTGTGAATCTGCACGTTGGAAAATTTCTCTTCCATCGGATCCGGGCTGCCTGCGACAAAGGCGATGAATTCCATGTAGTTGCCGGACCTCACGCGGGTGGCGCCCGGAAACTTCTGTTGCAGTGACTGGTATACAGGCGCCGTCGCCACCGAGAACCACGAATTGGAGCCGGGATAGAACAGGCTGGTAAGCAGGGCGCGATCTTTTTTGATGATGCCGGTTTGGAAGTCGTGAATGACCTGCTGTATTTGCTGGGTAGCTTCCGCGTTGGAACTTGTTGTTGCAGCAGCGTGGACAGTACCGCCGAGCGCCAGGCCGGTGATGGCGACCAACATGCGATGCTTCATGAAAACCCCTCTCCTGAGTGATCGAGCACGGCAAACGCCGCGACGAACCGACTATAGAAATCAGGAGTGGCAGTCCGACAGCAGAATTCGCCGAAGCGGTGGATAGTTGCGGCAAACCGGTGCGACCTGTCTCAAGCCTTTGGCGGCGGTTGTCCTGCAAGTGCCTCGCGTAAGACATCGCCATAAGTACGGCTAGCACGCAGCGGCGTGCCGTCATGCAACCGAAGCAAACAGTCGCGATTGGATAGCGACTGCATCTCTGCGACGCGATCTACCCGCACGATGGTCGAACGGTGGATGCGCACGAAGTGCAAGGGATCGAGGCGACCCGCCAGCTTGTGCAAAGGTTCGCGCAACAGATGCACTTTGCCTTGTACATGCAGGCCAGCGTAGTCGCCCATGGCTTCGACCCAGTCGATATCGCTGGCCGGCACGATGGCAACCCTATGTCCGATGCGGACGGTAAAGCGCTGCGCGTAGCGTTGTGCTTCCGATTCGCTCGATAGCATGGCTTGCAAGCGTGGCTGCTGCTCCCGAGCGCAGCGGGAGGCAAGCGCATCGCGGGCTCGGTCCAACGCCTCGGCGAAGCGGTCGTCATCGATCGGCTTCAGCAGATAATCCAACGCATGCACTTCGAAGGCGTGCAAGGCGAAGCGATCGTAGGCGGTGAGAAAGACCGTCATCGGCCGTTGGGCAGGTGCCAACAGGCGCAGGGTTTCCAGCCCACTCATACCGGGCAACTGCACATCCATGAACACCAGATCCGGCAATTCGCTGACGATGGCTGCCAAGGCCGACTCACCGTCTTCGGCTTCACCGATGATCTCGATGTCCTGCTGTCCTGATAAGCGTGAAGTAATGCCGCGGCGTGCCAGCGGTTCATCGTCCACGATCAGCACGCGCATGCTCATGCTACTTTCGCCTGCTCCATCGACGTTTCCACCCGGCGATAGGGCAGGTCGATAAACACCTGGCAATGTCCGTCTTCGCTAAATTCGATAGCAAGCCGATGGTCATCTTCATATAGCCGCCGCAGGCGCTCCTGCACGTTGCGAAGACCGACGGCAGATTTGGATGCCTCGCGTGAGCCGTGTTCTGGCCTATGCGTGATGCCATCGTTATGCACATGGATATGCAGTCGGTCGTCGACCCGTGCAGCTGTTATTTCCAGCTTGCCGCCCTGGCGGCGCGGCGCGATGCCATGACGAATGGCGTTCTCGACCAATGGTTGTAGCAGCAGATAAGGAACCGCTGCATGCAAGGTTTCCGGTCCTACTTGCCTGGCGATGGCCAAGCGATCGCCGAGGCGCACTTTCTCGATGTCCAGGTAGTGCTCGGTCAAGGACAGTTCGTCTGCCAGCGCCACCTCGTGAGCGGCGTTGCCGTCGAGGGTGGCGCGTAGAAAATCACCCAGCCGCGCGATCATGCGGGTGGCTTCGTGCGTGTGCTGATCCACCACCAGGGTGGAAATCGCATTGAGTGTATTGAATAGGAAATGGGGATGAAGCTGGTAGCGCAGCGCACGCAATTCCGCTTCTTTCGCCAGGGCCGTCGCGGCCAGTGCGCGCTTGCCCTCCTGTTGCGTAGACAGGTAGTAGCCGATGCCTAAGTACATCGCGCTGTAGGTCATCAGCAGAAACCACATCGTCTGCATGCCGGTGAATACCCAGCCCCATTGAAAGGAGCCTTGGAAAGCACCCTCGTGGAGGCCGAATGCATAGCCGGCTATTGTCACTATCAAGGCCAGAACGAAGGTGGCGATCGCGAGCCCCACGGCACTGCTGCGCCATGGCATCTGGCGTTTCCACAGACTGCGCAACAGAAAGGTAAGGGGTAGGGCGGCGAGCGAATAGAACAAGAACGCGAAGACGTGGAACAGCATCTCGCGAGGGTGGTCCATCATCACCGTCAAAGCGCCGATCAAGTTGCCAAGGGCGCAAGGCCCCCAGCCGATCAGCAGGGTTAGCCAGAGAGAAAGTGGTGTTGGCGGGGTGGTGCGCTGCATATCGGACATGCGGCATCGTAGCGCTTGGCCGAAGTCTTTGCCGCAAGCCGCGTAGGCTGGGGTGCAAAACCCCAGCATCGCGAAACCAGAAACGTATGGCCACGTTGGGGTTTACACACCCCCAGCCTACTTAATGCGAAAGGTCGATCGCGTAGATCGCTGTGCCGTCACCGTTGTCGCGCAGCTGGCGAACGTTAGGTAATCCATCCGCCTCCGCTACTGCTTGCTTGTCGCTGGCCGAGGTAAACACCACCGTGCCGCGGGTTTTCAGATGCGCAAAATGCCACGATGCACCCGGCAAATCATCAGCGCTTAGCGTGGGATGCGTCTTCAACCACTGTGCAAGAATCTCGCGCGTGCCATCGGGCGAAGCGAGCACGATATTGCTGCCATCCAAACCCGGAAAGCGACCGCCGCCACTGGCGCGATAGTTATTGGTGACGACGACGAACGTTTGCGACGATGTCACGGGCTTGCCTTGATAGCTGAGCTTTTCAATACGCTGCCCAACCAGCTTGGACACATCAATGGTGTAGCTGATGCCACCCTGGATCTGATCGAAGTTGAAACCCGGATATTTCGTATTGACCAGTTGCTGCTCGCCTTCCGCATGCGGGTCGATGCGATTGAAACGCTCAGCCGATTTTTCCAGCCATGCCTTGAGCGCCGCGCCGTCGATTTTTACCGCCGCCAGCGTATTCGGATAGAAGTACAGATCGGCGGCGCTGCGCAGCGTCAACGGACCGGGTTGCACGTCGGTGTAATCATCCGGGCCGCCAAAGCCGTTGCGGAATGCAGCGGCTGCGGCAAGCACCGGCACGTTCGCCAGTTCGGGGTGCGCAGTGGAGAGTTCGTGCTGCGCATAATCGATCTGTGCGGCATTGACCGGCGCCAGCGCAGTCATGTCGCCCTCGTCGGCGAAGTAGCTGCTCATGCGTACGGTGCTTTGGCCGATCGGTGTGTTCACGTAATCAACCGCCGCTTGCTGCGTCTTGCCCACCACCAGTGCAACCTGCGGATCGGCCGGCACGCAGTTGGATGCGGACACGGTGAGCTTGCCGGCGATCGTCATGGGTGGACAGATGGGCCGCACTTCGCTGGTGGTTTTGCTTTTATCGATCACCCAATGGCCTTGCTGGCGCACCATCGCCAGGCGAATCACGCCCAGGTCCTTGCCGAAAAAGCCACCCATCACCGCCGGCACGCCGCGCACGAAACCGTGTACATCGTCCACATCCTGCATGTGCTCGAAACGCGGGCCGGGGAAGTCGGTGTGCTCGTGTCCCATCAGCAGCACGTCGATGCCCGGCACGCCGGCCAGATGCCAGCCGCCGTTTTCCATGTCGGAGGTATAGGGCGACGTATTCATGCCGCCATGCAGGATCGCGATCACCAGGTCCGGATGCTGCGCCTGGATCTCCGGCATGTATTTCTGCGCCGCTTCCACCACGCCGGTAACGGTCACCTTGCCCTGCAGGTTCTGCTTGTCCCATTGCATGATCGGCGGCGGCGTAAAGCCGATGATGGCGATCTTCAGCGGCACGCTGAGCTTGCTGCCATCCGGGGTGAAGGCGGCGATCTTGCGATTGACGATGGTCCACGGCTGGAAGATCGGTTTGCCGTCGCGAACGCTGTTGACGTTCGCCAGCACGAGTGGATAGTGCGGTCCGGCGCAGCGTTGGGTGGCGCTGCCCTTCACGTTCATCGGTGTGCCGGTCACCTGCGAGAGGAAAGGCAGGCCATAGTTGAACTCGTGGTTGCCGATGGTGCCGCCGTCATAGCCGACCGCATCCATGGCCTTGTAGATCGCAAGTTCTTCCCCGCATCCGATCTTTTGCACCTGCGCCTGGTAATCGGCCAGCACGCTGCCCTGGATGGTGTCGCCGGCGTCGAACAGCATGCTGTTGGTGTATTGCTCGCGCGCCTTGCGGATCAGGGTGACGGTGCGTTCGAAGCCCAGCGTCGGATCGGCTTTCTGCTTGTAGTAGTCGTAGCTGAGGAGGTTGGAATGCAGGTCGGTGGTTTCCAGCACGGCCACGTCCGCGCGAAGGCCATCCGGCAGCGGCGGCTGGGCGTTGGGCTGTGCGGAATGAGGCTGGCTGGCGCAACCGGCCAGCAGGAGGGCAGCGACAAGGGCGGAGGAACGGAAGCGTTGGCGCATGGGGCTGAGGTTCGGCAGCGTCAAATGCATGAACCTAGCAGATATGGATGACATTTCGCGCCTGCCAGGGCCGCTGTGGGACGGCCAAAAGACACTAAAATGACGCCACTTCGACAACCAGAACAGAGCGCCTCTCCGGCGCCGCCGACCCAGGGGACATACATGCCGTTGACTCCGTTTCGCGCCTCGCGGAACCGCATAGCTGCTGTTTGCGCGTGGGGCTTTTTTGCCATCTGCGTGTGGTTTACCGCGTGGCAGGAACCCTTGCTTGAGCAGCGCCTGTTCGTGTCCACGCTGATGCTATGCGTATGGGGCGTAGCGCTGTTCGTGTTCGCGCGCATGGCGTTTGCGCTTGTCTTCAGTAGTGGACTGTTCCTGCTGTTGCGCGCGATCACGGTGTTGAAGGAGGAGTACCTGGAATCCCCGCTGATGCCGGCGGATTTCGTGTACTACGTGCGCTCCAGCTTGTTCGAAACCCTGCGTCGCTATCCGAACATTTACAGCGTGGGCCTGTGCGTCGTCATCGCCGTACCGATCGTACTGTGGCTGGCGTGGCATTGCGATCGGCCCTTGTTCCGGCGCTGGCATACAGCATCGCGTGCCTTGTTGCGCATTGCAGGCATTGCCATGTGCGCGTTGGCGTTCTGGGTTTGCCTGCTGCCCGCCGGGCCCTTCCATCGCGTGCATGCGCGCGGCGCCTGGGAAAAAATGTCCGACGATGCGGACCTCACCAATTTCTTCGTGAATCTGCGCGATTCCAGTGTGCACGTGCCTGCTACTTCCGATGCTGCGACGGCGGCGCATGACTGGCAGTCCACCGAGACCAACCTGCCGTCGACCGTCGATCCCAGCCGTTATCCCGATATCGTGCAGGTATTGGAAGAAAGTACGTTCGATCCCGCGCCGTTCACGTATTGCGCCGTGCCTGCGTGCCACCTGGACATGTTCAAAGCCGATGCCCGCACACGCGGCACCGGCGTGATGCGCGTGCATACCTTCGGCGGTGGCACCTGGGTGAGCGAGTTCGCCGCTTTGACCGGCATGCCGCAGGACATCTTCGGCCCGGGCGGCATGTATGCGCCCTACGTGCT